>NZ_JBEPYQ010000008.1:0-108223 GCF_041641335.1 Cohnella sp.
CCATGGTTGCTGAAGTTCCAATGGATCGTATCCATCATTTCCTTGTACCCTTCCGAGAAGGAAGTGGCGGGCGAAGAATGGCCTGCTGCGGAATTGTAATCCAGCACAGCGTCCATCTCCGCCATCTGATCCCACCAGATGCCGTCTGCCCCGATATCGCGCAAGAAGTTGGCTCGATCCTTCAATTGGCTAATCCATACCGAGGAATGGGGCGACATCGCGTAGAAGCTTCTTCCGTTCCCGTAGCTCTCCGGGAAATAAGTGCCGTCGACCTTCTGCAAATTGGCGACCCCGGCATTGCTGGCGTACCAGTCGCTGCCGATATCCGCAATGTGATTGTTAATGTAGAAGAAGATATTGTCCCCGTTGGCATGAATGTCGGCGACCGCATCCTCCAGTCCGGTATCCCCGCCGGCCGCCGACAGGGTGTAATAATCGGGATAATAGCTGTCAAAGCCGTCGACATGCCACCCTGTTACCTCCAGATTATGAATGCCCTGAGAATCGACATTCTGAATATAACCGGGCAAATCGCTGTAATTCAGGTTAATCGAACCGTTATACGCTTTGACATTGCCCATATACCATGCGTCCAGCTCCATGGCTTTGGTCGGCTTGCCCTTCTCCCATTGAGCCGTATGGATCAGCCAATCCCGATAGCGATCGGCGCCCCAATACCAGCCCCCTTCGCTCGCTACGCCAATGTCAACCTGTGGAGAAATATAGCTGTCATTCGTCTCGGCGAACGGCCATACGGTGGCGGACATCTGTCTGGGCGAGCCGGCCGAAGGGTCTAATCCGGCATCGTAGCCGAAGCGAAACTCCTTATATGCAGCGTTCGTGTCCAGCACCGCATAATATAAGCCCTCATTGTTATTGTACAGATTCATCCACTGCATAGAAGCGGGAACGGGATATTGCATCATGCGCAGGAACGTGCCGGGATTGCTGAAAATTTCCCCTTCTTTATAGGGCCACATCAGCGACTCTCCGGAAAGCGCTTGCACTCCGGTGAGCTGAGGACTGACTACCGCCGTAACGGTTGAGTTCGGTTCGTTATTGGCCACTTCCGTTGTCCAATGTGAAACCGGATCATTATCGTAGACGGTAACGTGCTGCACAACGGATATGTTTTTTCCGCCGACCCCGTGAAAGGCCAGATCGACCCGGATGCCGTTGCTTAACGCGGTGGCGTTAACGCTGCTGAGCACAGCGTCGCGGCCTTTGAACATCGTTCCCAGCGAGGCGTTCCACTTGTTGTCCGTCGTCGTATTCGCGAATAACGTCCAGTTGCCGGCCAATGTACCGCCCAAATGCTGCGTGCCGGTGGTTTTGTTCTTAAGTCCGATCAGCGTACCGTTCGTTGTTTTCCATTTTAATTCGATTAACGTATTGGACAACGTAATTGTTCCGCCGCTGTTGGAATAGACAGTGCTAACAGCAGCCGAGGCATTCTGCGGCATCTGAAAACTCGACAAAAGCAATACGGTCATCACCATAACGAGGAAAGCTGCCCGAATTGGGGACTTTTTCATCTTAATTCCTCCTTAATCGATTTTACCGGTAAAGTCATATTTAAGATACTATAAATAATTTCAACGAACAACCCCCCATCCCCTTTAAATTCCTATACGGTTTTTTGACGACCTTATCACGAAAAAGGATTGTAATCGCTAACATGCTGTGCTAACATAAATTTACCGGTAAAGTAAATTCGTTTTAACTTGAACACCGGAGGGGGCATGCAGAGCAAGTTGAGGTAACCGATTTATCGCCTGTTACAAATAAAAGGGAGGTACATCCATGAGAAAAACAACCGTTTCGCTTGCGCTTATTCTATCGCTGCTTCTAACAACCGCATGCGGCAACTCGAACGATTCCAAATCGCCGGCAGCTTCGTCGGCAACGGGAAGCAATGCCTCGGAGACGAAAGAAGTGAATATCCGGTTCGCCTTCTGGGGAACTCCGGACGAGAAGCTCGTACAGGAAAAAATCAAAGCCGCATTCGAACAAGAGCATCCGAACATTAAAGTCACTCTCGATCACGTCAGCTCCGCCAATGATTTCCCGGCGTCCGTCCTGACCCAGATCGCCGGCGGCAATGCTCCCGACGTCTTCTATATTGGCGAGGCGCTAGTCAGCAGCTTTGTCAAAAAAAACGTGCTGCTGGATATGCTTCCACTTGCCAAAGAGAGCAATGTCGACTTCGACGACTTCTTCCCGGCGCTGCTTGATCCGATGGGCTATAACGACGGCCATATGTGGGCATTCCCTAAAGATGCGACGCCCTACATGATCTACTATAACAAAGAGCTGTTCGATAAAGCGAATGTCCCTTATCCGACCAATGAATGGACTTGGGACGACTTCGACAAGGCGGCCAAAGCGTTGACGTCGGAGGGCGACAGTAAATCGAAGCAGTACGGATTCGCGCAGGATTTGTGGTGGGGACCGTTGATTACTTCGATCTATAAGAATGGCGGCAAGCTGCTTAGCGATGACGGTAAATCCATGCTTGACGATCCGAAAACCGTTGAAGCTCTCGACTGGTACAAGAGCTTGATGTACAGAGACGGCGGCGTGTCGCCGACGCCCGACGGGTTGCAAGGGACAGGCATGAGCACCGTCGATATGTTCCTTGCCGGCAAAGCCGCTATGGTGTCCGGAGGCCGCTGGGTTTCTTATTCGCTGGAGCCGTTGGCCGGAAAATGGGGAGTCGTGCCGTTCCCGCAGAAAACGGGAAGCTCCTCGCCGCTGCTTTTTGTCACGCTGGCAATGCCAAAGAATACGGAGCATCCGAAGGAAGCGTTCGAGTTCATCAAGTTCTACGTCTCGCAAACGGCTCAGGAGATCAACTCTTCGACCGGTCTGGGCATGCCCGTGCTGAAGTCTGTAACGAACTCCGGGAAGTGGCTGCTTGAAGGAGAGTCGCAGGACCACGTGCAAGTCTTCTTCGATCAGTTGAACAATGCCAAGAGCCTGCCGTTCCATCCATCGTGGTCCAAGACCATTGACGAGATTTTTATGCGGGAGATCGATCCGGCGATGCGCAATCTGATAACCGTGGAAGACGCTCTCGGCAGAGCGAAGAAGGAAATCGATAAAGTCTTGAACGAATAGGAAGGTACGGGTGGACTGGGGAGCGAGCGAACGATCCGTTCCCCAGTTGACGCTTTTAACGCAAAGGAGTCAGCCATGTCAAAATCGAAGGCTAACAAGAAGAAAAGTATGACGGAGTCGGCATACGGCTACTTATTCATCGCGCCCAACCTGCTTGGAATGATGGTGTTCGTAATTGTCCCGATCTTCACCTCCCTGCTGATGAGCTTTACCGATTGGGATTTGATTAACGCTCCCCGGTGGGTGGGCTTGAGCAATTTTACGGACAAGATGGTTCACGATCAGCAATTCTGGGTGTCTCTCAAGAACACGTTCATCTTCTCCTTATTGACTATTCCGCTTGGAATTGTAGCGGCTTTTGTCATCGCGCTACTTCTGAATCAATCGATCAAGGGAGTTAATCTCTACCGCGCCGCCGTATTCCTGCCCGTCGGCATCTCCATGATCTCCATTTCGGTGATCTGGAGATGGATTTTGAACACCGATTTAGGCATTCTGAATTATGTGCTCAGCCTCGTGAATCTGCAAGGCGCAGGCTGGTTGTCCGATGAAAATTACGCCCTATTCTCGGTGTCGGCCATCTCGATATGGAAAAACGTGGGCTTCAATATGGTCATTCTGCTTGCAGGCTTGAAGGGGGTTCCCTCCCATCTGTACGAAGCCGCGACCATCGACGGAGCCGGCGCCTGGAGACGCATGGCACGGATCACGCTACCCTTGATTACGCCTTCTTTATTTTTTGTATCGATCATGTCGGTCATCGGTTCCTTTCAGGTGTTCGATCTGATCTACTCTACAACAAGCGGCGGTCCCGGCGACTCTACGCGAGTGATCTATTATTGGGTTTACCAGAACGGGTTTAAGTTCTTCGAAATGGGATACGCCTCCGCTCTGGCTTGGGTCGTCTTCATTATGTTATTTGCGGTTACGCTGCTGCAGATGAAGTTTTTCGGAAACAAAGTAAATTATGAGATGGACTAGGTGATATTTGTGACCTCCTATACAACGAGCACTCGCGTGAAGACGAAGTCGTTTCTCATTCATGCCGTTATGATCGTCTGCTGCATTCTGTTCATCTTTCCTTTCCTATGGATGGCGTTGACCTCGTTCAAGTCGCCGCAGGAAATTTTTCAATGGCCGCCTCGTATGTTTCCCGAGGAATGGAGCTGGCGCAATTACCAAGAGGTATTGACCGCCGTGCCGCTGCTGAGAATGCTGCTTAATTCCTTATTTGTTGCGGTTGCAGTAACAGCGGGCACGCTGCTGTTCAGTTCGTTGGCCGCCTATTCTTTCGCGCGGCTGCGGTTCAAGGGCAAGGACCTGTTGTTCAGCATGTATTTGGGAACGATGATGGTTCCCCTGATGGTGACCTTGATTCCAACGTTCGTTATTATGCGGAAGCTGGGAATGGTCGACACCTACTATGCGCTTATCATTCCCGGTTTTTTCGGCAACGCCTTCGGAACCTTCTTGCTCCGGCAATTTTTCATGACGATTCCGAACCAGCTCGACGAGGCGGCGCGGATAGACGGCTGCGGGTATTTCGGTATCTATATGCGGATTCTAATGCCGTTAATGAAGCCGGCTCTCGCCTCTTTGTTCATCTTTACCTTCATGGGAGTATGGAACGATTTCCTGTGGCCGCTTGTGGTCATCCAGACGGAGAGCGTTAAAACGATAACGCTGGGCCTAGCTTCATTCCAAGGACTATATACGACCAAGTATCACCTGCTAATGGCTGCTGCGATGATCTCCGTCCTTCCGGTTATGGTCGCATATATCAGCAGTCAGAGGTATTTTATAGAAGGAATCACTTTGACCGGTCTCAAGGGATGAGTTCGTTCAAAGCCGTACAGATATCATCATAACTAGGAGTGGGACACTTGAATCTTTATAACGGATTCGATATGGGCTTGGGCAATTTGGCGCGTCTGTCTAACGCTAGAACACGATCGATCAGCCCCGAAAACTTTTCCGGCGAGAAAGGTAAAGGAGGCATGGCGACGGAAGGAACGGGCGCGAATTGCGCGCGCGATTTGGGGGTTGGCTGGAAAGTGTCTCCTTCGGTCGAGATCGAGCCGGGAGCCGTATTTACAATAGGCGAAATTCAAGGGCCGGGCGCAATCCAGCATATGTGGATGACATGCTTCCCGACGTTCTGGCGAAATTTGATTTTCCGGATTTATTGGGATGAGGAAGAGGAAGCTTCCGTGGAAGTGCCGATCGGCGATTTCTTCTGCAATGGCTGGCAAGAACGCAGCGATGTCAATTCATTGCCGATTGCGGTTAATCCTGCCGGCGGGATGAACAGCTACTGGCAGATGCCTTTTCGCCGCTCCGCCAGATTGACGATGGAAAACAAATCTTCAGAGAAAGCCGTACTGTACTATCAGATCGACTATACGTTGACGGACGTCCCGGAGGATGCGGCATATTTTCACGCCCAGTGGCGCCGCACGAACCCTGTGCCGTACAAGGATGTCTATACGATTATCGACGGCATCTCGGGCAAAGGCCATTATATCGGAACCTACCTCGCTTGGCAGGTGAACAACACCGGTTGGTGGGGAGAAGGAGAAATCAAATTCTACATGGACGGAGACAAGGAATTCCCGACGATATGCGGAACGGGAACCGAGGATTACTTCGGGGGCGCATGGAATTGGGAGCAGCCTCTGGGCACGTACAGCACCTATTCCACGCCGTACCTAGGCATGCATCAGGTGATTCGACCGGACGGATTGTATCGAAGCCAGACGCGCTTCGGCATGTACCGCTGGCATGTCATGGACCCGATTCGGTTCGAGAGCGATCTGCGGGTGACCATTCAAGACCTCGGATGGCGCTCCGGCGGTCGATACTTGCCGCAGCAAAGCGATATCGCTTCGACAGCCTTCTGGTATCAGGCGGAGCCCCACGCCTCGTTCCCGACCCTGCCGGACAATGATGCGCGAGAAGTAATTTAATCCCGCCATATCAGCGCTCACGTCAACGACGTGAGCTTTTATGCGTCAGGCACATCAGCAACTTCCAACTTAGACATTGGATGGCTTCCCGCCGGCATCGCAGGCAAAACCTCGCGTTTCAGCTGCCGCAGCAGAAGGAGCAGCATCATCTAAAGCCGCACCTTACGCTAAACGAGCAAATCCTTCAACGCCTGCGGAGAGTTGTTCCACCATTCCTCGTTGTGCTCGATGAGCAGCTTGCGAAGCGCCGCCTTCTCTTCCGGACCGATGTTGTCCAGCATATACTTGCGCTTGATCGCGGCGTCGAGCCGGTTGACGTGATCGGGCAGCACCTTCCAGCCCCTTCTCGCCTCCGAGTCGATCAGCATCTCGCACGAGGTGGCGCCAGCGTAGTACGAGCCGGTCTCGTTGCGGTCGACGGCCACCCATACGACCCAGGCCGGACGACCGTTCGGCACGAGAGACTTGTCGGGAGAAAACCTGATCCCCTTCTCAATCTTGCTCTTGGCATGCATCGCGCCTACATCGATATACGCCTCTCCGCCGTCGATCATGACGCAGGCGACTTGGCTCAGGTCGATCGATCCCGCGCCGAAACCTCTATGTTCCTTGTTGCTGACGACGTTAAGCGACAGCTTCTTTTTCTCCGTCGGTTGATTCGGATTATCCATGGTCAGCCTCCTCTAAATGCCGTTACATACGAAAAAACCGGGACCGAGACCCTCGAAAATTCGAGTCCCTCCCGCTTCTTTAAGCGATGTTTATCGACGCGAACATTTGTTCCGTCTATTTTAGGTAATTCTGTACTCAACATCATAACAAAACGGAAAACATAAGTCTATTGTTTTTTGCGAAAATGCGCCACAATAGGTGAAGTCAATACGCAACGCAAGGAGGAATCGCACTCATGGATACGCAAAGCCCGGTTGTTCGGGAGGAACAGGAGCGCCTGCAGGAGACGTTCGGGGAGATCGACCGCCAGAGATCCGGCATCGGCCCGGTCTACCGGGGACAGGATTTTACCGAGCAGCTGCTCGAAGAGAAACGGGAGGAGAGCCGCCGTCGGCTCGACCTGCTCGACAAGGAACCCTACTTTGGCAGGCTCGACTTCAAGGAAAACGGGAAAACCGCGGCGCTGCCCCTGTATATCGGCAAGAGAGGCATGGACCGCCAGGATACCGGCGAGCCGTACGTCATCGATTGGAGAGCGCCGGTCGCTAGCCTCTTCTATTCCTTCACCGGCGGCGATGCGCCCGTCTCCTACGATGCGCCGGACGGCACGATCCAAGGGGACATCTACCGCAAGCGCAACCTGTCGATCCGCGATCGGAAGCTGGGACGAATCGTCGACAGCTACGAGCGGGGCGGGGACAATATCGGCCTGAACGACGAATTCCTGCTGTATAAGCTCGGAGACAAGAAAGACAATAAGCTGCGCGACATCGTGTCCACGATCCAGGCCGAGCAGGACCGCATCATCCGCGCTCCGCGCCACAAGGCGCTGATCATCCAGGGTGCGGCCGGTTCGGGTAAAACGACGGTCGCGCTGCACCGGCTCGCCTTCCTGCTCTATCAGTACCAGCAGCAGATTCGCGCGGAGCGGATGATTATTTTCGCGCCGAACACGATGTTCCTCGATTATATTTCCGGCGTGCTGCCCGAGCTCGGCGTCGGCGACGTCAAACAGACGACGTTCGCGGATTGGGCGCTCGACCGGCTCAGCGGCAACGTCAAGCTGGCCAAAGACGCCTCCGAAGGAGAACTGTGGTTCTCGCTCGCAGGCGCCAGGCCGCAGATCAACGACGAAACGCCGGGAAGATATAAGGGATCGCTCGCTTTCAAAGCGCTGCTGGACGAGCAACTGAGGAGCCTGGAAACGCGCTTCCTCGAACCTCAGCCGTTCGAGCCTTGGGAGGGCCGCGTGCTGCCAACCGCCAACATTCGCGAATGGTTCGAGGTGGAATACCGCCATTACCCGCTCGCCCCGCGGTTGGAGCGGCTGCAAGCCCGCATCAACCGCTGGCTGGAAATGCAGCTCGGAGAGATCGGCGACCCGAAGATCCGCAAGGATAGGGCCAAGACCGGCAAGCAGCGACTGAGAGCTTACGTGAGCAAGCTGCCCAAAGCGGACGCCCTAAGCTTCTATCAGCGCTTGTTCTCCTCGGACGGCGCGGCGGACATCCCCAAGGACATCGTTCAGAGCACGAAAGCCTATCTGAAAAAAGGCGAAGTCCGGCACGAGGACCTGCCCGCGCTCGTCTGGATCCATTATGCCTTCAACGGCGCGGAGAAACTCTCGTTCGACCACGTCGTCGTCGATGAGGCCCAGGACGTATCCCCGCTTCAGATCGCCTTGCTGAACGCGTTCATGAGCGAGCCCTCGTTCACCATTCTCGGGGATTTGGCCCAGGGCATTCATGCGTATCGCGGCGTGCAGAGGTGGGAGGAACTGTCCGACGTATTCGCGGAGGAATACCGTTCCTATCACGCCCTGCAGCAAAGCTACCGCTCGACGCTTGAAATCATCGAGTTCGCCAACCGCATCCTGCCGCATACCGGCACGAGTCTGCCTCCTGCCGTTCCGGTCTTCCGCAGCGGCGATCCGGTGGAGGTCGCCAAGCTGGACGCCGAGACGGATCGACTCCCTCGCATCGAGCGCTTCATCCGGGACAACCGGGAGCGCGGCATGCAGACGATCGCGATCGTGTGCCGCACGGACGACGACTGCGCCCGGTTGGCTGAGCTGCTGCAAGCAAGCGGCATCGAGGCGAATCTGATCGCCGAGAACCAAACCCAATACCGCGGAGGCATTACCGTCGTTCCCGTGTATCTGGCCAAGGGACTCGAATTCGACGCCGTGCTCGTCGCGGATGCCGACGACCGCCGCTATGCGGCCGCGCCGCAGGACGCCAAGCTTCTGTATGTCGCCTGTACGCGCGCGCTTCACCGTCTCACGCTGATGTATCTCGGGCTGCCAAGCCCGCTGATCGCGGAAGCTTAAACGAGACGATAGACCCTCGCTTCGTAAGGAGCAAGCCGGAGATCGCGCAGGTTGCGGTCTCCCGACTCTCCGCTGATCAGCAGCAGCTCAGCCGAAGAATAAACGACGGAGTCCGGCAGCCTGCTTTCGGCCGCTTCGGCGGACAGGTTGGCAATCACGAGCAGCCTGTCTTCCCCTAGCGTTCTCGTATAGGCATAGATCTGCTTGTGCTCCGGCAGAATCAGGTCGTACGCGCCGTATACCGCCGACGGATTGTTTTTGCGCAGCGCGATCAGCTTCCGGTAATGATGATAGATCGAGTCCGGCTCCTTCAGCTCTTTCTCGACGTTGATCTCCTTATAGTTAGGGTTAACCTTCAGCCAAGGCGTGCCGGTCGTGAAGCCCGCTTGGTCGAGATCGTTCCACTGCATCGGCGTCCGGGAATTGTCGCGGCCGTTTTTCCAGATGACCCGCATGATCTCTTCGTGGGTTTTGCCATTTTCGAGCTCGGTGCGGTACAGGTTTTTGCTGGCTACGTCGTTGTAGTCGTCGATCGAAGGGAATTGGACGTTGGTCATCCCGATCTCCTGGCCCTGGTAGATGAACGGAGTCCCCTGCATGAGAAAATACATCGTCGCGAACGCTTTCGCCGACTGCTCCCAGTAGGTTTGGTCGTCTCCCCACGTCGATACCGATCTTGGCTGATCGTGATTTTCCAGGAACAGCGCGTTCCAGCCGACTCCTTCGAGCCCCTTCTGCCAGCGGGTGAGCGTCTTCTTGAGCGCCGGGATATCCACGGAACCGTCCGCCGTCTTCTGCCACAGCCCCATATGCTCGAATTGGAAAATCATATTAAACGCGCCCCGCTGTTCTCCGACCCACAGCTCCGCGTCATCCACCGTCACCCCGCTCGCTTCTCCGACGGTCATGACGTCGTACTTGTCGAACGTCTCGCTCTTCATCTCCTGCAGGAAAACGTGAATGCCCTCGCGATTCATATGGCCTTCGAAGGAAGGCACATAGCGCAGTTGGTCCGGATTCGGCATGTCCGGGAAGCCCGGAATCTTCTTAATATGGGAGATGGCGTCCACGCGGAAGCCGTCGATGCCCTTATCCAGCCACCAGTTGACCATCGCGTACAGATCTTGGCGGACTTGCGGGTTCTCCCAATTCAAATCCGGCTGTTTGGTAGAAAATACGTGCATGTAATATTGCTCAGTTGCCTCGTCGTACTCCCACGCTGAGCCGCTGAAAATACTCTCCCAGTTGTTCGGCTCCGCCCCGTTCTTCCCGTCGGACCAAATATAATAGTCTCTCTTCGGATTGTCCCGGCTCGAACGCGATTCGATAAACCACGGATGCTCGTCGGACGTATGGTTGATGACCAGATCCAGGATCAATTTCATCCCGCGGGAATGAACCTCTGCCAGCAAACGGTCGAAATCGGCCATCGTGCCGAACTCGTCCATAATGTCCTGATAATCGGAAATATCGTACCCGTTGTCGTCGTTGGGAGACTTGTAGATCGGACAGATCCAGAGCACGTCGACGCCGAGTTCCTTCAAATAATCGAGCTTCGAGATGACGCCCGGCAAATCCCCGATGCCGTCACCGTTGTCGTCCATAAAGCTGCGGGGATAAATTTGATAGGCGACCGCCTCTTTCCACCATTTTCCGTTCATGATGCCAACTCCTCGATTCTCATTTTGCGCAAACGTTTGCACTCTTCCTTCATATTAAAAGATTTGCGAAATCCCTGTCAACTACAATTCATAGTAGCTTGGCCCGAAACTCCAGATATAATCCGCGGACAACCTACATATATATCTCGTAGATGCTTGTCAACGGGAGGGTTATCCGTATGCCTAAGCGCCGTTCGCTGCGAATGCTGCTATTCGTCGCCGCCGCTGCCGTACTTGTCATGTCCGTCCGATTCGGGTTTGCCGACGCTTGGGTCGATCAATACGCCCTGCCCGCGTCTTCCTTGTCCGATCTTCCCGCCGCCGGCCCGCCCGCGGCAGAAGCCAAGTCCGAGCCCAATCCCGGGCCCGACGTTCCGCAGAAACCGCAAGCCGTCGTCCTCAGCAATCGCGTAACGGAATACCACATCTCCGTCTCGCTCGACGAGAACAGCGGAACCCTGCTGGGAGAGCAGGTCGTTACCTGGAAAAATCCCGGGCGCAAAGCGGTCTCCGAGATGTACCTTCATCTATATCCGAACGCTTTCGCGCCCGGCAGTACGTTCCTCCGCGAATCGGGAGGTAAGCTCAGGGGAGACAAAATGAAAGAAGGCGGCTACGGCGGGATGGAGCTTACCTCTCTGACCACTGAGGAAGGGGAAACGCTTCTGCCCAGAGTCCATTACGTGCAGCCGGACGACGGCAACCGCAACGACCGCACGCTGGCGGCTTTCCGGCTACCCGAACCGGTCAATCCTGGGGAATCCGTCACCTTGCGCATGAAGTTCAACGTTCTGCTGCCCGAAATCTTCGCTCGCATGGGCAAATCCGGCAACTTCGTCATGGCCGGCCAATGGTTTCCCAAAATTCCCGTCTACGAGACGTCCGGAATGAGGGGGCGCGCCTCCGAGGGCTGGAATCTGCACCAATACCACGGAGATTCCGAATTTTATTCGGACTTCGGCATCTACAGCGTTCGCATCGAGGTTCCGGACGGTTATAAAGTAGCGGCTACCGGCTTCCTTACGAAAACCCCGGCCGTCTCCGGCGGGCGCAAGAGCTTCCAGTTCTATGCCGACGACGTGCACGATTTCGCCTGGTCGGCTTCTCCGGACTTCGTGTACGTGGAGGATTCGTTCTCTTCGCCCGGAATTCCCGGAGTTCGGATCAAGCTCTATTTGGACCCGCTCCATCAGCACTTGAAAGACCGCTACATGCACGCTGCCAAGTCCGCGTTAGCCAAGCTGGGACAGTGGTACGGAGAATATCCCTATTCCACTCTCTCCGTCGTCGTCCCTCCGGCAAGCGGCAACGGTGCCGGCGGCATGGAATATCCGACGCTCGTCACCGGAGCGTCGGCCCGGGACGACAATCCCGGCTATGAGCTGGAACGAACGCTCGTCCACGAGATCGCCCACCAATACTGGTACGGGCTCGTCGCTTCCAACGAATTCGAAGAAGCCTGGTTGGACGAAGGCTTTACGTCCTACACCGAAGATAAGCTGATGGCCAGCATTTACGGCGTACTGCCCAATCTGCCGATCGAGGCCAGCTATATGACCCATCCCGAGCCGCTGAGCCTCTCCTCCTGGAAGTTCAGCTCCTCGGACGGATACGCCGAGAACGTCTACCTGCGGGGCAAGCTCGTGCTCTTCGCGCTGGAGAAGCAAGTCGGGGACAAAACGATGAGCAAGATCATGCGAACCTATTTTCAGAAGTACAAGTTCAAGCATCCTTCTTTCTCGGACTTCCAGAAAGTCGTGGAGACGGTGACGAAGGAGAAATGGACCGACTTCTTCCGGGCTTACGTGCAGCGCGGCGAAATGGCGGATTTCTCGGTGGAAACGATTCAGACGAGAAAGACGGACACCGGCTACGAGAGCATCGTCTTGCTTCGGCGCAACGGGGGCAGCCCGGAAGCGGTATCGGTATGGCTGCAGTTCCAGGACGGCCAGTCGGTACGCAAGCGCTGGGACGGCGTTCAGCCCCACGTTCAGCTCAAGCTGGAGTCGGCCTCCCCGCTGCTCTACGCGACGATCGATCCCGGCAACCATATCGTGCTCGACAATCGCAAGTACAACAATTATCTCAAAGCCGAAGTACCGCCCGAACAGCGCTCCCGGTATGCAACCGGAATAACCCAGATTATAGAAGGTCTGTTCGGATCATTGGCCTGGTGAGGTGAGGGAAGAAAATGCGCGAAAGACTAAAAATGGGATGGGACATGACCGTCAGGCATAAATATGTATTGGTTCTCCTGTTCCTGTACCGTCTGCTGTGGGGATTTTTCCTGTACCGGTTCGTCGATTCGGTCGTAACGCCCGTACTCGCGCGTTATCCCGACGAACATCCGAATTCCGACGCCGCCCATCTGTTCCTGATCGAGGCCCAGTTCCGCCTGCTGAAAACCGATCTCGTCGACGACGTGCTCTGGGTGCTCGGCGGACTGCTTCTCCTGAGGATGGTGCTAACCCCCCTGATCAATGCCGGACTGTTTTACTCCTTCCGCCACTCCGCCGAGGAGGAAGGAACGCGGGTATTGTCCGGGGTGCGACGGGCATGGAAGCCGGTCACCCTGCTCTACTGGATGGAGAACGCGCTCCTCCTGCTTCCCGCCGCATGGCTGCTGCCGATGGCCAAGGACCGCTTTTTCTCCGAGCCTTCGCTGACGAATTGGCTCCTCGACCTGCTCCCTTACGCGGCCTCATGGCTGCTGTACGGACTCGCCGTACATCTGGTCTGCCAATTCATGCAGTTCGGAGCGGCTGCGCGGGAAGGTATCGTCAGAAGTTTGGGGTTGGCGTTTCGCCGGGCCTTCCCCCTGCTGGGCATTACGCTCGTCATGCTCGGCATCGGACTTGCGGTGTCCGCCGCAGCCTGGGCAATCTCCTTGCTCTGGTCGGGTTTCCTCGCCGTGACGCTGCATCAAGCTTTTCACTTCGTGCGCTCCCTGCTGAAGCTGTGGACTTCCGCATCCCAGTTTCACGTATGGCGAGACGCGAAATCGTAGGCTTATCACGTCCCGACAATCGACAATATTCTTCCCGGGACATTCCCCGGTTGCGCCGCTTGCCGGCCGCAGCCGGGGTTTGGCGTTATTATCGGCGGGATACATTCGGGACGAAAGGAGGGGTATCCGAGCCTAATGGCCGTCCCTAGATTAAGGAATTCTAATATAGAAGATGCAGGAAATTCGTCAGGATAACCGAATATATAAAGCTAAAGAAATCATAAAATGCCGAGTTCCCGTGAATCGGGGAACGGGGGAACCATCTTTTCGGGTGAGTTGGCTTTGCTTCAAAGAAGCCATAGGGGACCTTCTACCGAACCCTTAAGCTAACCTCGTAGGCATTGGAAGGAGTCGCCGGTTTTGCGTAAAGTTTCAGTCTTCTTGTTTGGCCTTGCTTTGCTCTTGGCATTCCAGGTCGGCAGCGTATTCGCGGATTCGAAGCTCGACAAAGCGATCGCTCCGCTGATCGGATCGGATTACAAGTACGGCGGAACGACACCGAAGGGATTTGACTGCTCCGGCTTTACCGGATACGTGTTCAATGAACTCGGAATCGACCTGCCCCGCTCTTCGCGGGACATGTACAGCTGGGAGAAGAGCAAGAAGATCTCCGACGACGATTTGCGCGCTGGGGACCTCGTATTCTTCAATACGAGCGGCAGCGGCGTCTCTCACGTCGGAATCTACATCGGCAAGAACAAGTTCGCCCACGCCGCTTCCAAGGGCGTGACGATTACCTCCCTCGACGACAATTATTACGCCAAGCGTTATCTTGGAGCTCGCCGAATTCTCAGCGACGAGACCTACGAGAAAATCGCAACGGAGATCGAAGCCGAGGAAGTCGCTAAGCAATAATTCTTTTATATGACAAAGGCCCGCCTATAGCGGGCCTTTGTTCCTTTAAGTAGTGCCTTAGACTACTGGACAGAACTTTTTTTCTTCTGCAGGCTCGTCACCTCTTCGGGGGTCAGCTCCGTCGCTTTCGCGATCATGCCTACATCCAAGCCCATTTTCAGCAAATTGCGGGCAACCTTGATTTTGGCCTTTTTTTCGCCTTTCTTCATCGCTTCCGGAATATACGTTTTGAACATTCGGCGTACCTCCTCTTCCGTTTGTTTATATTCACCGTAATGTCGGTATAAGTAGTTCAGGATGTTCCCCAGCACCTGCAAGATCCGGTCCATGTCGCCGATTGGCAGCAGCCGCTGCTGATGCAGGTCCCGGATGACGTCCAGCGTCTCCCCGATCGTCTCCTTCAGGCGCGCAAACTCCTGCGCAAACAGCTGCCGCTTCTCATCGTCCGTGCGCGTGCTTGCTGCGATCATTTGATCGAGCTTCAGCTTCTCCTTCTTGCGCCGATCCGTTACCTTCATTATACACCACATCCCCTCTCCGACGACTTCCGCACACGCGAAAAAAAGCACGCCCCGAGCGCCTTCTGGCGCTTATCGGAGTGTGCTTCACTCGCCGTTTATCCTTTGCATTCATTATGCCAAACATACGTTCTTGTGCATAGCACCTTTATTCGACATCGCTCGCGAACTTCTCATGATAATTTTCCGACATACAGCAGGCTTTTACTTCAACCCTGTCGAAAAATGTATAAACGAATTTTCGAACAGGGAGAGAGGATGCTTTGTTTCTTCGTAAAATCGCAACCCGTGCAGCCGCAGTCGTCCTGCTACTATTCGTCTCTTTCGTTTCCGCTTCCGAGGCTTACGGAGAATCCCCGCCGGCCGCCCCTGCCATCGGGACTGAGCCGGCCAACGAACCGGTCAGCCAGAATTCATCCGTCGCGACGCCCGGAAGTGTCGTCAAAATCGTGGATGTCACCAATCTGCGGAGCGGACCGGGGTTGGATTATGAGATTGTAGGCAAAGCCGTGCCTGGAGTTACGCTGCCGATCGTCAATACGGAAGGAGATTGGTACGTCGTGCCGCTTCCGAGCGGGGATCGCGCTTACGTCGCCAGTTGGGTGGTCGAGACCGAAAATCCTCTTCGCTACGTCGTTTTCGTGGACACGACCAATTTGCGCAGCGGACCGGGACTGGACTACGACATCGTAGGCAAGGCCGCCCCGGGAGATACTTTGCCGATCGCCGCGGTCGAGGGAGATTGGTATCTCGTTTCGCTTGCAGACGGAAATCGGGCCTACGTAGCTAATTGGGTCGTCAAGACGAATCTCGATGAAGGCGACGTGCCGAAAGTATACATCTACCACACCCATAACCGGGAATCTTGGAAAAACGTCGCGCGCAACGCCAAAGGCTCCTCCGTCGACGATCCCGAAATCAACATTACCCTGGTAGGCGGACATTTGGGAGAAATGCTGAACAAGTCGGGAATCCGTTCTTTGGTGGAAACCACGGATTTTGCCGAGAGACTGAGAGTTCAGAAGCTGGGCTTCTCGCAATCCTACGCGGAATCTCGCAAAGCCATTTCCAAAGCCAAGAAGGCTAATCCTTCACTGGCCTATTTCTTCGATATTCACAGAGACGCGGACGTTCCGCGCAAAAATACGACGATCGCAATCAAAGGCAAAAACTACGCACGCATCCTGTTCGTTATCGGCACTGCCCATCCGAACCACGCCGCCAACCAGAAGCTGGCCGAAGAGCTGAACAAGCGGCTGAACAAGAAATATCCCGGCCTGTCCCGCGGCGTCATCTCCAAGAGCGCCCACCAGGGCAACGGGGAATACAACCAATCTCTCTCTCCGGGCAGTCTGCTGCTCGAAATCGGGGGCGCCAACAATACGTTGGAGGAAAGCCGTCTCGCTGCGGAGGCGTTTGCCGATGTTTTCTCGGCTTATTACAAGTCTCTCAAGTAGAAAAACTACCATAGGACGGCGAAGGCGCTTGCCTCGTCTGAGTGCCAATGTTCGATTTCTTAGAACAACGCCCTCCATTTGACCGTCATTTGGGTGGCGTTGCACGATTTCTTAGAACAACGCCCTCCGTTTGACCGTCATTGGGGTGGCGTTGCACGATTTCTTAGAACAACTCGCTTTGCATGTACGCAAACTGGTCAATCGTCGCAAAAAAACGGCGCTGGCAGCGGAATCACCCGTTGCAGCGCCGTTTCTGTTGGCCACGTTTGATCGTTTGCGGGACAGTTTCCCTTTACTGCTCAACCGCCAAGCTCCGATACACGCCAACGCTGGTCAAAGTCGGGCTCCAGCGAGACTCCTCGATCGTCAGGCGCAAGCGGCTGGCGGTCGTCTCGGCGATGCGGCAAATTTTCTTGTAACCGACGACGGTACCCTCGTACAGAGGCCGCCACTCCCCGTCCCCGGACGACGCTTCCAGCCGGAAACGCTCGATGCGCTGGCCTTCGCGTATGTTCTCCGCGAGCACGACGCGGTCGAACGCCAGCCCGCTTCCGAGTTCGATCACGAACTCGGCTTGCTCCGCGCCTTCCGGAGCTTGCCAGAACGTCGAACGGTCGCCGTCGGTCAAGCGCTCCGCTCCGTGCGCCGCATCTTTCCCAGCCGATCCCTGGACGGAAGCTCCGGCAGCCAAGTCGGCGCCGTAAGTCCGTCCGATCCGCTCGCCCAGTTCCTTCATCCGCGCGACGTCGTTCTCGTGAAGGAGTCCCCTTCTGTCCGGCGGCAAGTTGAGCAGGAAAGTGGAATTGCCTCCGACGGTCCGCTCGTACAGCTCCATCAGTTCGTCCGCCGTCTTCACGCGGTCGTCTTCCGCGGCATGGTAGAACCAGCCAGGACGGATCGACGTGTTCGTCTCCGCCGGATACCAGACCGCTTCGCTCGCTCCCGCAAGCACGGCGCGGCTGCCCAAGTCCTCATCCTCCGAGCCGACGCGCTTGGCGAACTCGCCGTCGTCTGCCTGCTGCGAATTGGCCTGGATCTTCTCGTTATCCCGCATCGTCGCGGGAACGACGCTCCATTCCGACTTCCGCGTATGTCCCGCCTCATTGCCGCACCACCGCACGTCCGGTCCGCAGACGGAGATGACGGAGTTCGGCTGAAGCTCGCGAATCAAGCCGTAATACGCATCCCAATCGTACACCTGCCGCTTGCCGTTCGCCCCTTCGCCGCACGCTCCGTCGAACCAGACGCAGAACAGCTCGCCGTAACCGGTCAGCAGTTCACGAAGCTGGTTCAAGAAGAAGGCGTTATACGCCGGCGAATCCCCGTAGCTCGGCTCATGGCGATCCCATGGCGACAAGTAGACGCCGAATTTCAAGCCGGCTTCCCGGCAGGCGTCGGATACTTCGCGCACGAGATCCCCTTGGCCGCCGCGCCACGGACTGCTTTTCACCGAATGCTCCGTATAAGCGCTGGGCCATAAGCAAAACCCGTCGTGATGCTTGCAGGTGAGAATCAGTCCCTTCATCCCCGCTGCCTGACAAGCCGCCACCCACTGCCTCGCATCCAGCTCGGACGGATTAAATATGGAGGGGCTCTCGTCGCCATGCCCCCATTCCATATCCGTAAACGTGTTCACCGTAAAATGAATAAACGCGTAGAATTCCAGCTCCTGCCACGCCAACTGCCGCGGCGAAGGAGCGATGCGCGCGGCTTCCTGTATCGACACTCCCATTCCGTTGATCCTCCGTTCCCCGTTTCACCGCTCCATTGTCCTTTCGGTCCCTGTCCGCGTCTCCGCGGCCTCGCTGACCGCCGCTGCCCGAGCTAGCGGGCGGCTCTTTGCGCTTTAGCCCAGATCCGCCCGATCCGTCAGAAGGACAACCGGATCCTCCGTACCGTGAAGCTCGAACACAATCAGTTCATTCTCGCCCTCGCGCAGCAGCGGCGCGGGAACGTACAGCGTGCGCGTCGGGCCGACCTCCCAGTACCGGCCGAGATTAAAGCCGTTCAGGAAAGCGATGCCCTTCGTCCAGCCGTCGAGGCGCACGAACGTATCCGCCTTCTCCTCCACGTTAAACGTGCCGCGATAGAACGTCGGAAGCGATTCTGCCGTACCCGACGCGTCGGATTCCTCCGCCGAACCGCCGGCAGCCTGCTGTCCGCCGATTCCTTCAAACTCCAACGCCTCCAGCGAATCCAGCGGAAGCGGACGGATCGTCCAATCGTACAGAAACTGGTTGCCCACCCGTATGCCTTCCGTTATCCCCTTCGGATCGCGCATCAGAGGGCCGTAGTTGACGCGTCCCATGTTTTCCACGAGAATGTCCAGACGCAGCCCTTCCGCCGGCACCTCAAGCGGAATCTCGACCGGATTCCACCGCTCCGTCGTGCCGATAGATTTGCCGTCCGCGAAGACGAGCGCCCGGTCGCGCACTTCCTGCAGCACCAGGTTCATGCCGCTTCTCGGTCCGGTCACCGTTGTCGAATACAGAATGAAGCCGTAAGCCTGTCCGACCTTCTCCATCGGCTCCGGGCTCGTGCGCTGCACCGGCGTAGACAGACGATTCAATTGTCCGAACAGATCCGCCTTCTCCTCCAGCCGGACTTCCCCGTACGCCCGTTTCGGAATCGGCGCGGGCAGCTTCGCCTCCGGCAGCTCCGCGTACCGTTCCAGCACCTTGCGCACCGCCCAATATTTCTCCGTCGGCTCGCCGGATTCGTTTAGCAGCGTATCGTAATCGTAGCTGTTCACCGTCGGCTCGTAGCGCTGGATATGATTCGCCCCGTTGTAGAAGCCGAAGTTCGTGCCGCCGTGGAACATGTAAAAGTTGACCGAAGCGCCTTCCGCCAGCATCTCCTCGAGCGCCTCGGCAACATCCGCCGCCGGACGGGATTGATGCTCCTCCATCCAATGGTCGAACCAGCCGTTCCAGAACTCCATGCACATGAGCGGGCCTTCCGGCTGATATTCCCGCAGCTTGCGGAACGCCTCCGCCGCGCGCGAGCCGAAATTGACCGTCTCCAGCACGCCCTCAACCATCCCGCCTTGCAGCATATGATCCTCGGGACCGTCGGACGTGAACAGCAGCACGTCCATGCCGCGCTTCTTCATGCCGTCGCGGATATAGCCCAAATACTTCTTGTCGTTGCCGTAGCTGCCGTATTCATTCTCGATCTGCATCGCGATAATCGGTCCGCCATTGGTGCACAATAACGGCTTAAACCGCGGCAGCAGCTCGTCGAAATACGCGTCGACCTTGGCCAGATAGGACGCTTCGTAGCTGCGAAGACGCAGGTTGGCGTCCTCCAGCAGCCAGGCCGGCAGACCGCCGAACTCCCACTCCGCGCAGATGTACGGACTCGGACGCACGATCACGTGGAGCCCCAGGTCGCCCGCCAGCCGGATGAAGCGCTCCACGTCGGCGATGCCTTCGAAGTCGAACTCGCCTTCCTTCGGCTCGTGGACGTTCCAGGCCACGTAAGTCTCTACCGTATTGAAGCCGCAAGCTTTAAGCTTCAGCAGACGGTCCTCCCAATATTCCGGAACGACGCGGAAATAATGGATCGCTCCGGACAATAGCCGGATCGGCTTCCCTTCATATACAAAGTCGTTTCCTTGAATGCCGAACGTTGCCACCTGCGCGACAACCCCTCTCCGAAATTGGTTTCCCTTGGAATTCCCTTGGGTTCCCTGTTATCTTCGCCGCATCTCCCCGATTATCCTTTTACTCCACCCAACATCATGCCTTCCGTCAGTTTTTTCTGCAGGAGCGCATAGACGGCGATGGTCGGCACGAGCACGATGACGAGTCCGGCGAACAACGAGCCCCAATCGGTCGCGTACTGTTGGATCTGCATCAGGTTGGACAAGCCGATCGGAATCGTCTTCTTGGCGTCGTCCGTAATGAACGTCATCGCCAGCACGTATTCGTTCCAGAAGTCGAAGAAGCTGAACACGATCAGCGTAATGATGCCGGGACGGGCCATCGGCATGATGACCTTGAACAGCGTGCCGAAGTAGCCGCAGCCGTCGATCATTGCCGCTTCCTCGAAATCGTGCGGAATCGACTTCATGAACCCCGTCAGCAGAAACACGGAGAACGGCAAGCTGCCCGTCGCGTAGACGGCGCTAAGCCAGAACCGATTGTCGAGCATGCTCAGGTCGTTCATCATGATGAACAGAGGCACGATAATGTAGACGCCGCCGATAAACAGGCCGGCCATATAGAAATTGGTCAGGAACGAGCGGCCGCGGAATCTCATCCGTCCGAGCACGTAAGCGGTCGGGATGGCCGCGAGCAGCAGCACCGTCATCGACATGGCGACGACGAGCACCGAGTTCAACATGTAGTCGCCGATTTTGGCGGTCGTGAAGGCGCGAACGTAATTGTCCCAATTCAACGTCGTCGGGAAAGACCACGGGCTCTCCATCACCTCGGCGTTCGTCTTGAGCGAGGCAATGACGTTCCAAATCAGCGGATAGACGACGATCAGCGCCTGCACGATCAGGAACAAGCGGACGAGCAGCCTTCCGACGGCTCCGCCCGACGACTTCCTGCCCGATTGCAGCGATGCGGAATAGGCGGACATCTTAGTGCGACCCCCTCTCGGTTAATTTGTTACTGATCAGCGCGAGCAGCAGCGAGATGATGAAGATGAACACGCCGATCGCCATCGCGTAGCCGAAGTTGGAGTTCGTGAACGCCTGGCTGTACAGATAGGTCATCACGACCTCGGAATGACGATCCGGTCCGCCGGCCGTCATGACCGACACGATGACGAAGCTGATCGTCAGAACGCCGTTGATGCTGAAGATAATCGTCACGCGAATGATCTCCCACAGCATCGGAATCGTAATATGGAAAAATTGCTGGATGCGCGTCGCCCCGTCCAGGCCGGCCGCTTCGTACAGATCGGGCGAAATGCCGTCGATGCCCGCCATGTACATGACCATGTAATAACCCGCCGCCTGCCAGATCAGCGTCACCGCGAGCGCCCACAGCACCGTCCGCTGGTCGCCCAGCCAAGCCATCGCCCAGTCGCCGAGCCCGAGCAGTTCCAAGCCGGAGTTGACGAAGCCCATCGTCGGGTGGTAGATGAACGACCACAGAATCGCGATGACGACGAACGACAGAATGCTCGGGAAGAAGAACACCGTCCGGTAAAAGCCTCTTTCCTTCAGCTTGGACTGCGTGAGCAAGGAAGCGTTGACCAGCGCGATCAGCAGCGTCAGAACGGGAACGACCAGCATGAGGAAGCCCGTATTGCGCAGAGCGAGCAGGAACACGTCGTCATGGAACATGTCGACGAAGTTTTGCAGTCCGATAAACTTCGGCTCGTCGCCTACGCCGGTCCACAGGTAGAGCGATTTCTGGAAAATCTGTATCGTCGGATAGACTTTGAACAGGAGAAACAGCGCGAGCCCGGGAAGCAAGCAAGCCGCGATGAACAATCCCCTTCTTGTTTTCATACTCATGGTTTCAACCATCCCTTCCGCCCCGCAAGATACAGGAAACCTGCCGGGTTCGTCCAAACGCGCGGCAGGTTTCCGGGAAGCGGGAGGCTTCTATTCTTGCGCTCCGTTTTGTTCCAATTCCTTCTGAACATCGGTGAAAATGTCGTACATCTTGGCTCCGTACTCGTCCACGGTCAGTTGCTTGTTCATGATCGAGGAGATCGGTTTGAAGATTTCGTCGCTTGGATTGTACTTGCTGCCCTTGGCCACGGACTTGAACGCGCCGTTGACCGTCACGATGCCTTCGTCCACCGCTTTGTACACGTTGTACATCGACTCCGAAATGAACTCAATAGACATGTCTGCCGCGCCTTTCACTGCAAGCACGCCTTTAGATTTCTCCGCGTTCAGCTTCACGCTCTTGTCGGAGTACAGGTATTTCAGGAATTCCTTCGCCAGCTCCGGATTTTTCGCTTTGGCCGGGATGACCAGCTGTTCCACGTTCGTCATCGCCATAGCCGGCTTATCCGCCGTGAAGGCTGGAGCGCCGAGGAAGCCGAACTGGAAGCCGTCTTCGCGAGGCGCATCCTTCATCTCGTCCTCGAACCAGGTGCCGTTCGGGATGAACATCGCTTTGCCCTGCATGAACGCCGTCTGGGATTGCGTATGGTTGAGCGCGATCGTGCCCTTCATCAGCGCATTGTCTTCCTTCGCGATCCGCTCGATCAGGCCCCATACTTGCTTAAACGTATCGCTCTTCCAGAATTCCGGGTCGAGGTTGTAGAACTGGTCGAGCGCTTCCTGTCCGCCCACGCTGTAGATCGACGGTACGATCATCTCTTCCAAATATCCCGGGTACAGGCCTTGATACGTGAAGAGCGCGCGGCCGTTGTCCTTCGCGGTCGCCGTCAGAGCGAACCAATCTTCCCAAGTTTTCGGAACGGCTATGCCCTTCTCGTCGAACAGCGTCTTGTTGTACCACAGACCCATCACGCCGAAGTTGTATGGCGCGAGGTAGACTTGACCGTCTCCGTAAGGTGAGCTGGAACGAGATTCCAGCACGCCCGGAAGGATTTTATCCTTCAGCGGCGCGCCGCCTTCTTCAGCAGGTTCGTTGAAGACTTCGGTCAGATCGAGCAGCGCTTTATCTTTGATCAGTCCGTTGATGATCGGCAGGTTGTCGCTGCCCGCGATATACATGAAGTCCGGCGGATTGCCCGCGACAATCTTCGGCCGAACGAGCTCGGCGATCTTCGGGCTGGCCGTAATGTTGATCTTCGTTCCCGGATAGTCCTTCATGAAATCTTCGGCGATCGTATCCCAATACTCGCGGCCGTAGCCTCCTTGGAATACCGCGACGTTCAGCTCCATATTCTCGAACTGCTTGCCTCCTGCAGACTCGCTTGCCGACGCGGAAGGCGACGACGGGTTGGATGCCGGCGGAGAAGCTGCGTTGCCGCCGTTGTTGTTGGAGCCGCATCCGGCCAATACCGACACTGCCACGACGGAAGCGGCGACCGTCGTTAACCATTTCTTTGGTTTCATTTCGTGACCCCCTTAGCCTTTGTTGGTCCCATTATAAGCTTGCGGGGCTGTCGGCCATATTAACAAAAAGCAGGAACTTAATAGACGATTTTAAACCGCCCTGGCCCGGTCCCGAAAAAAACTGTACGATCTTGAGACTTCTCGTCTTAAAATCGTACAGGTTTGGCGGAGGCGTGTAGCATCATGTTTATTGTCAGGTTTGTCGCAGGGCGTGTAGCATCGCGTCAACCGTACAGGTTCCGGCGGAAGGCGCGTCACGTCGTTTTTATGTTCTTGGGTGCGATGCCGTAGCGCTTGCGAAACAGCCGGTTGAAATAGAACGGATCGGGAATGCCGACCTCCAGCGCCGCCTGCTTGACCAGGTATTTGCCCGAGGACAGCAGCTCGTACGCCTTCGCCATGCGGATCTCGTTCAAGTACGTCAGGATGCTGAAGCCGGTATCGGCCTTGAACACCTGGCACAGATACGGCTCGGACAGCCCCACCTGCGCGGCGATATCGGCGATCGCGACGCGCTGCGGATAGTGCTCCTCAAGGTAGCGGATCGCTTGGCGCACCTCTTCGCGGGCCGTCGCTCTGGGAGAGAGCGCCCCGCCCGCATCCGCCGCGGCGTCCTCGGCCAGCTCGCGGATCGTCTCCTTGAGCTGCGAATCGGACTCCGCCTCCTCCATCTTCTGCAGCCACGGTTTCTCGTCCCATTCGCGTCCGATTCCGATCGCTTCCGCGCTGGCCAAGCTCCAGATGCCCCCGCTTATGGCCCGCTTCAACGCGCGCGGATGAATTCGCCGCTCAGCCGCCGCGTCGATCAAATTCATCGCGCTCTCCGTCCATAGATCGATCGCCCCCGCGACAGGTCTGCGCAGACTGTCCCTGAGCGCGGCTTCGGCCGCCCGGAACCGCTCGTCCTCCTCGGTCGCGACCTCCCGGTTGGACAGGCAGCCCAGCGTCGGAAGCGAGTAGAAGAGCAGGCCTTCCGCCTGCCGGCTGCGAGCCAGTTCGCTCGCCAGCGCCTCCTCGCTCGTCGCGGCGGCCGCGTAGACGACGCTGATCTGCACGCTGTAGTACATCGACGACAGGCTGGTCAGACGCCTCGCCAGCTCCTGCGGATTCGCTTCGGCCGCCTCCTCTGCGTAAGCGACGACGAGCAGGAACCGAAGCGAGTCGGTGCGGATCGCGCGGGTCCAGCGGCTGCCCGTGAACAGGCCGTCGGCCAGCTTGTCCAGCGCATCCTGGAAAGCGCCGGCCGGGCGAACGTTCTGCTCCTCGTTGCCGAGCACGACAACGAAGGCGTATGCCCGCTGGCCCGGCTCCATGAATCTCTCTCCCCGCCAAGACGAAGAGCCGTGGGCGGCGGCGTTGTCCATCTCCCTTAGCAGATCCGCCAGCCGGTCGCGGTCGCCGCTGCCCGAAGCTGCAGAAGAGGGCGGCGCGGTCTCTCGGCTCCGTCCTCTTCGGCCGTCCAGCTTCGCCGCCATCTCCTCCAGTGTCTCCATGAAGCTTTCTGTCTTGAGCGTCAGCTTCAGCATATAGTCGTGGGCGCCGCATTTCAGCGCTTCGCGCACGAGCTCGAAGTCGTTGTAGTTGCTGAGCACGAGCACTTCGCCGTCGAAGCCTTCCGAAGTCAGCCGCTTGATCAGCTCCAGCCCGTCCATCTCCGGCATCTTGATGTCCGTAATGACGATGTCCGCCCCCGACTCGCGGACGAGCTCAAGCGCAGATGTTCCGCTGGCGGCGGCCCCCGCGTATTCGAAGCGGCTTCCCTCCCAGCGGATCAACGTCTTGACCGCATGGCGGACGATCATCTCGTCGTCGACGATCAGCACCTTATACATCGCTTCGTTCCTCCTTCGTCACGATCGGCAGCGTAATGACCGTCTCCGTTCCTTCGTTCGGCGCGCTTCGGGTCTTCAAGCCGTACGTCGGCCCGAAGTGGATGCGAATCCGCTCGTCGACGTTGCCGATGCCGATTCCCGACAGCTTGGCATGCGAAGACGACTTGCGGGCGCTCGCGTCGTTCATGTCGAACCCCTTGCCGTCATCGGCGATGACGAGCTTCAGCGTCGTTCCTTCCTTGATCCCCTCGACCCGGATGCCCACCCTGCGGCCGTCCTCCGTCCCGGCGTGCAGAATGGAATTTTCCACGATCGGCTGCAAAATAAACTTCGGAACGAGGCACGCGTACAGCTCCCCGTCGCTCATCGCGAAGCTCAGCTTGAAGGAGTCGCCGTAGCGAATGCGCTGGATTGTCGCATAATGGAGCAGATTGGCGATCTCGGCCTCCAGCGGAATCAGCTCCTCCTTGACGAGAATCGTGTTGCGAAGCAGCTCCGACAGCGACTCGATGCCCATCTTGACCGACTCGTTGCCGCTCATCATCGCGCTCCACTTCAAGGAATTCAGGGTATTGAACAGGAAGTGGGGATTGATCTGCGCCTGGAGCATTTTCAGCTCCGCGTCCCGCTTCGCCTGCTGCTCCGACACCACTTGGAAAATGAGCCGCTTAAGCTGCTCGACCATTCTGTCAATCGTCTCCGTCAGCTTGCCCATCTCGTCCGGATGCGATCGGCCGATCTTCGTCTCGAGCTGGCCCATCCGGATTTGGTTGGCGTATTGGAGTAGCGATCTCATCGGGCTGTGGATGCTGAAATAGATCCACATCGCCAGCACGCCCGAGAGCAGCAGCGTCACGAAACAAAGCAGCACGATGTTGCCCCGCATGTCCTTCAGCTCCGATACGAGGAAAGAATGCGGCACGAGCCCGATCAAATACCAATCGGCCGTCCGGAGATACGAGCTTACCGTCAATGTCTTGCGTCCGCCGACATTCGCATAGAATGCTTCGTTCCGATGCTCGCCCGTCGCGCGGTCGAACACTTCGGTCTTCTCGAACTCCGCGCCGTGCGGGATGTCCGGCGACACGGACGAGACGACTCTGCCCTCGGCATTGGCGATATAGATGCTGCTTCCCGTCCCCAGATCGACTTGCCCGTACGTATTGCGGGTGAACACTTTCTCGTCGATCAGGATCATGACATAGCCGAGACGCTCGTTCAAGTTGTCTTCCGAGAACACCGCCCGGCTGAGCACGATTCGGTTCGCTCCCCGGTTCGAGCGCATATAGGACCAATAGGCGTTGCCCGGCGACCCGTTCACCGCGTCCGTCAGCCGGTCGAATTGCAGCTCGGGATACCATTCGAAGCCGAGATCGAAGATCGTCTGACCGTCATTCGTCAGAATGACCACGTTCGTCAAATTGCTAAGCCGGAAAATTTGCTGCGCAAGCTCCTCGTTGAGTCTCGTCCGCAGCCCGTTCTTCTCGTAGTCGGTCATTTTGCCGAACTTGGGCAGGCCGCCCTGGATCGATTTGTTGATAATGATCGTCTCGCTGAGCGTTTCGTACTGTTCGAGCTCCCGCGTCATGTTCTGGGTCAGCTCGGCCAGAATCTGCTGCGAAGACGCGCTGATCTTGTTCGTGATGGAAGCCTCGTACTTCATGTTGGAATACAAGGCTACGAACACGACCGGCAGCAGCGAAGTGATCAGGAACGCGGCGAGCAGGCGGTACTTGATCGAAATTCGCCTGAGCAGCGGCGAACCGTCTCCCGCATCCGCCGCCGATGATCCGTAAGCCAAGGCGGCCACCTCCCCGGTTGGATGATTAATTATTTAGGTTAGCCGATGTGCCGGATCGGCGCAAGCGTTCGGCGACGCCGCGGCGTTCCGAGGCGAGCTCCGGACCTCCACCTCCTCCGTCCGATGTCGCATAAGCAAACAAATTGTGGTATTTTGACGCCGCCCTCTATATGATGAAAAGAAGAGAACGGACAAACGGGGCAGGCGATCACCATGCGATTTCTAGGAACAATGCTAGGTCATTTCACCAAACACAAGCTGCTGCTTGCCTTATTCCTGATCGGCCTGCTGCTCGAAGTCGCTTACGCGGTCGCCGCGCCGGTCAGCCTGAAATATTTGGTCGACGAAGCGTTCGGGCCGAAAGACGCGCAAGCATTCTATTGGATCTTCGCCCTGCTGCTGGGCGGGGGCGCGCTCAGCCTGATTGCGGGCTACGTCGGCGATCTGTCCGTCAACAAGCTGGGCGCGCGGATGGTGCAGCGGATGCGGACCGAATTGTACGACCACATCCAGAAACAAACGACGCCGTTCTATCGCCGCTTCAAGATCGGCGATCTTGTCGCCCGCTTTTCCTCCGATATGAATGCGATGGAACGCCTGGCAACCGCCTCTTTTCCGTTTTTTCTGCGAGAGTCGCTCAGCGTGGCATTGGGACTGTCCATGCTCGCGCTGCTGAATTGGCAGCTCACGATCGTGATGGCGATCGGATCGCTGCTTCTGCTTGCCGGACCGAAGCTGCTTCAGAGCCGCGCCGAAGAGGCGAACATGCAATACAAGGAAGAGCAGGAGAGGTTCGCGAACCTGATCGACGAGACGGTCAAGGGATATCGCACGGTCAAAATCTACAACCGCCAGGCGCTGTTCCAGGCGCGGGCCCGCGAGCGCATTCAATCCATGCTGACGCTCGGCCTCCGGATGCACCGGATGAATTCCCTGCTGGAGAAAGTGCCTCTTGCCTCGCTGATGGTGCTTAACGGGGCGATGATCGGCTTCGGCGGCTATCTTATTTTCCAGGATCGGCTCACCGTCGGGGAGTTCATGGCGTTCTTCACGTTGTTCATGAGCACCGGCCAGTCTGCGTCCAATTTAACGCTAATTCTTCCGGGGCTAATCGATTCCGGCAACAGTCTCCGGCGCATTCGCGATGTGCTCGGCCATGAACCGGACTTGCGCGAATCGGCCGCTCCCGTCGAGCTGCCTCCGATCTCGCGCAGCTTGCGACTGGAGAACGTATCGTTCAGCTATGACGGCGATAGTCTTCAGCTCGACTCGGTCAACCTGGACATTCCGGCCGGCTGCTATGCGGCGTTCGTCGGTCCGAGCGGCTCGGGCAAGAGCACCGCCCTGCAATTGATCGCCCGCTTCTACGATCCGCAGCAGGGCACAATTGCGATCGACGGAATCGACCTGCGCCGGGTAAGCGAAGCTTCCCTTCGCAGCCGCTCCGCCATCGTCTCGCAGGATTCGTTCCTGTTCAACACGACGATCCGCGACAATCTGCTGTTCGGCCGGGAAGGTGCCGAAGAAGCGGAAATGATCGAAGCCGCCCGCCAAGCGCGCATTCACGATACGATTGCGGCTTGGCCGGACGGCTACGATACTCCGGTATTTCACGAAGGGGCTTCGATGTCCGGCGGCCAGCGCCAGCGCATCTCGATCGCCAGGGCGCTGCTGCGGAACCCGGAGCTGCTGCTGCTCGACGAATTCACCTCCGCGCTCGACCCTGCGTCCGAAGCCGAGCTGAACGGCGTCGTCAAGCGGCTTCGCGCGGGCAAGACGATCGTCTCCGTCACGCACCGGCTCGACTCCGTGGCCGACGCCGATCTCATCTTCGTATTCAAGGACGGCCGGATCGCCGAATCGGGCACGCATGAGCAACTGCTGCGGCAAAGCGGCCTGTACCGCGAAATGTGGGACAAGCAGCACGGCTTCGTGCTGTCGCAGGACGGTTTGCACGTCGACGTCGACGGAGAGCGGCTCTCGAAGCTGCCGTTCTTCGACGGCATCGAGCCGGAGCGGCTCCGCGAGCTGGCCGTCCTGTTCGCGACGGAGACGTTCCATGAGGGGGATGCCGTCGTGCGCGAGGGCGATCCCGGTGACAAATTGTATCTGATCGTTCGCGGAAGATTCGAGATCGTCAAGCTCGTCGCCGACGGAGAAGAGCGGAGAGTCGCGGTTCTGCAAGACGGAGATCACTTCGGGGAAATCGCTCTGTTGAAGGGAATTCCGAGGACGGCCACGGTCAGGGCGCTCGGCCCTTCGGTCGTCCTCTCCATGAGAAGGGATGCTTTCCTGGCGTTAACCGCGAAGTATCCCCATGTCCTTCAGGCCGTGGAACAGACGCTTCGAGCCCGCCTGTGAGCCGCTATGCCCAAGACGATTTAAGCTCCTCCAATCGATCCGCGGCCGCCGACGCCTTCTCCCGCTCTTCGGCCGACAGCGGCAACCGGCCGGCTTCTCCGATATACCTCTTCGCGAGCTGGAGATCGTCCATCGAGAAGGCGATGTCGGCCCGCAGTACGAAAGCCTTGTAACGAAGCGGCGCTGACACTTCCGCCGATTTGCCCAAGGCGAGATCCAGTACCCGGGCCGCCTGCGCTTGGTCCTCTTTGCTGTACGTCAGCTTGTACGCGGTCTCGTACGCTACGGTGAACTTCGTCGTGCGCTCCGCCTCGTTCGGGCCGCCGGCTATCGGTTTGGGAACCGCATGCTGCTGACCGATTATCAAGTAGTTCCCGGCAGGGTCTACGAGGTTAAACCGCCGGTCTTCGACCAGATCGTTAAGCTTCGTTATTCTCGGAAACCCCTTTACCGGGATTTTGCCGTAAGCCTTTTTCAGCCTTTCGCGAAATTCCCGGTACACGTCGTCCACATCGGAGACGCTCACGTAGCACATGCTGTATGAGGCGGATGGCTCCAACTGCTTCAGCACGAAAAAGTGCAGCTCCGAGATGCGATGACGTACGCAAGCATACACATTCGGTCTGGCTTGCCGGTAAGTCAGTTCGAAACCTAGCGCCTGATAAAATTCAACCTGCTCGTCAATCGACCTGCACGGGAAAATAGGAATGGTCTTTCCGGTCGGATTCGTTGCCAATTGGCTCGCCCCCTGCTCGCAAATTCGTTTACCCCCTTATCGTACAACATTCATGCAAATGATAAGGTTGAATCGAATGGGTCCCGCTAAAACAAAACAAACCCGTCATCGGGTTTGTTTTGCCAAGGTATCGTCTCTATCGGTGATAACCGGAACTCCCCTTCGGCGCACCTGCCCTCAGCTCCTCCACTTCCTCCGGGGAAATGTCGTGAGAGCTGTATCTTGCCTTCCCGTACAAGCCTGTCAGCGCGCCCCGGACGCGGCGGAGCCACGTCCAGTAGTCGGCTTGCCGCTCCTTATCTGAAGCGGCCGACCGGTCCGAATGCCAGCGTTCGAGCTCTTCAAGCGTCTCCGCGGGCGTATGCGCCGGTCTGAAGCCGTAGCCCTGCCGAATGCCGGCTTGCACCGCATCCTCGTACAGCCGCCGCACTTTCTCGGGGTTGCTGAGCCGCTCCCAATCCCGGCGGGAAGACGAACCTCGGAACAGCGACGAGAACCTCCCCTGTCCCGGCTTCTTCTCCTTCTGCAAGCTGCGGCGTTCTTCGACGTAAGGCAGCTGCTCCGTACGCCTTTCTCGAAAAAACCACTCCCGGATCTTCTTCAACAGGCCGCGCCACGTCCACGTCCGATCTCTCCACAGGAGCCTCGCAAACCAGACCAGCCCGACCGTAGCAAACGCCATAAAGACCCAGAACAGGTAGTCCCATATCGGAGAAGGTTCGCCCGGATCCTTAATCAGTTCGCCCATCCAGTCCGACTGCGGCATCGGCTCGGGCGGAGGGATAAATTGCTCCGGATCGATCCACCGGTTGCCCGGATTAACGATTTCCCTCGGCGTGAGCAGCTTCTCGCCATAGCCGACCGTCACGGCGATCGCCAACGCTCCGATCGCTACGAACACCAGGGCGTATTTACGGCTGGACTGCAGGACCGGCCGGGTTACGATGCCGTCTCCGAGTCCCGCCCGGTCGACCAGGCTTCCGTTTAACGCGATGAACCATCCGACCATCCACAGCACGGCCAGAACGATAATCGCGGGCCGGTAGCCTGTCCATGCCTCGTTCAAAGAAATCGCGAACAAAACAAGGCAGCTGACGCCGAACGCAACCCCGAATTGCCGATAGCCGAAGCGGACGAACCTGCCGCGCCAGAGAACGACGCACAGCCAAACGAGCATCGGAAGATGATCCGTAAAGCGGACGATTCCGACCGCGACCAACGCAAGCGCCAGCGCGATCAGCACGAGCCTCCTCCGTACAACCGGCAGCGCGTTAAGGCCGAGACCCAGTCCCGCGCTCAGCAGCACTCCCGCCGCCAAGCCTATCTTTCCCCATACGCCCATATTCGCGGAGAAAATCAACGACAGAGGCAGCCAGACGAACCATTCGGCCAGCGCCCTAAGTGCCAGTCTTCCGGCCATCGGCAGCCTCCTCCTTCCACAAGAGCAGCGGTTGGACCGTATTTCCCTGGCTTCTGAGCCGGGCGATCAGCTTCTCCTGCTTCCCGTCGATGAACGCCGTAACCAGCAAATAATTCAAGCCGCGCTTCCGTTCCTCGATCAATTGCTCCAACAGGTAGGACAGTCCCAGCGCGGTAACGGGGCGGAATTCCGCCATCGCTTCGAGGAGATTGTCCATATGCGCGGCCCCCGCTCTCGCGGGAGCGCGGTAAATCTCCGTCTGTCCTTCCCCTCTGACTCCGTTGAAAATAAAGCCGGCCTTGCCGCCGCCCGAGATGACGTAATGAGCGGCGGATGCCGCATAGCTGAGCGCATCTTCGAATTGCTCGGGGGTAATTCGGCGGTTGTGCTCCTGATCCAGCAGCTCGGCATTCAGAAGGATCGTCAGATCGTTGTCCTGCATGCTTTCCCGCTTATGCACCAGAAGCTGGCCCGTCTTCGCGGTCGCGCTCCAGTTGACCATGCGGAAGGAATCGCCCTCGCGGTAAGGCCGGATTCCCGCAACGTGCGGATGATCCTCCATGATCGGACTCGCCGCGCTTCGGACGCTCTGCAAATACTTCCGCGCGTCCAACGGGAAATCGCGAATGTCCTTGACCGCCGGATAGACGACAAGCTCGCAATCGGCCGTTCGTTTGTACGACTTGCCCGATACGCCGATCCAATCGCCCAGCGTGATCGTATAGCTGTCGACCCGGTATCTGCCCCGCTGAGGACATACGACTTCGTGCTTGCGCACGATTTCCGTGTACGGCGGAACGCTGAACAAACTGGCATGGTTCTGCAGCCGGTCGCCGCGATGGATCGCCATGTCCGACTCCCGCTGCTTGAACACGAGCTGCGCCGGGAGCATCGACTCCACGCGCAGCCAAGGGAGAGGCATCCGTTTGCGGTTGGCGATCGTCTCGTTCATCCATACCGACTGCCCCGCGTGAAGCCGAAACGAGCTGAACGACCTGGAATACGTTAAAGACCTGAATCCGAGCAGATTAAAAACAAGGCGCTGCGCCAAATAAAGAACGGCCATCAGCAAAACGACCCAGACGATCGCCGCCATCGCTATCTCGACTCCAGCGCGGCTTCCGTCGGGACGGGTACGGCCGCCAGCAGGCTGTCCAGCAGCGGATGGACCCGATTCGTTTCGCCCCTGAACGAATCCTTCAAAATCAACCGGTGAGCGAACACCGGCTTCACGAGCGCTTTCACATCGTCGGGCAACGCAAAGTCCCTGCCTCGCAACAGAGCTAGCGCCTGAGCCGCCTTCAGCAGCTGCAGGCTTCCGCGGGGACTCGCTCCGAACGCAATGTCCGCATGGTTCCTCGTCGCAGCCACGATGGACAGCAGATAGCCGTATACGGCGTCGGAGACGTGAACCTTCGGCACCTGCGCCTGCAATTCGCGAATTTCATCGCGGCCCAGCACGGCTTGCAGCTCTTCCAGAGGATTGCCTGCCGTAAACCGCTTCAGAATCGCCAGTTCCTCGTCATCCGTCGGATAACCCATCGAAATGCACAGCATAAAACGATCCAACTGGGCTTCAGGCAAAGGGAACGTACCATGGTTATCGATCGGGTTCTGCGTGGCGATGACGATAAACGGAGAATCCAGCGGATACGTCACGCCGTCTATCGTCACCTGGCGCTCCTCCATGCATTCCAGCAAGCTCGATTGGGTGCGGGGAGTGGCCCGGTTCAGCTCGTCCGCCAGCAAAATATTGGAGAAGACAGGACCCTGGCGCATCTCGAATTGGGCCGTCTGCTGATTAAATACGTTAATGCCGGTCACGTCCGAAGGAAGCAGGTCCGCGGTAAATTGTATGCGCTTCATCCCGCAAGCGAGCGAACGGGCCAGTGACTTGGCGAGCAGCGTTTTTCCCGTGCCGGGAACGTCTTCCAAAATAACGTGCCCCTGTGCAAGCAGAGCGATCAGCAGATGCTCCAGCACCGATTCTTTCCCGACGACGACCGAGCCTACGTTTGCAATAACAGAAGACAGCTTTTTCTCAATCACTTGTTTGTTCACGACGCAAAAACACCCTCCTCCGTTTCCTATATTTTAGCAATTCCGGAGAAGGGTGTGAACTGTGAGAAGTCACAACTATTCAGTTGACGTTAAGCCATCGCTTGGACTCTGTTGTCCTCGTATTCCGCCTGCTCGCCGTCTTCAGCCGGAGCGGCGGACTCCGCCAATCCGTAAGGCAGGCACATCGGCGCTCCCGTACGCGGGTCAGGAATGACATCGGCGTCGATGTTGAACACGTCGCGCAGCATTTGCGGAGTCATGACGACTTCCGGCTTGCCTTCGTATAAGACCGTGCCGTTCTTCAGCGCCACGAGATGCTGGGCGTATCTGGCCGCATGGTTGAGATCGTGAACGACCATGATGATCGTGCGCTTCTGTTCCTTGTTCAGCTTCTCCAGCAGGATCATGACTTCCATCTGGTGAGCCATATCCAGGAACGTCGTCGGCTCGTCGAGCAGCAGCACTTCCGTGCCTTGCGCCAGAGCCATGGCGATCCAGGCGCGCTGACGCTGACCGCCGGACAGATGGTCGACCGGACGGCTGGCGAACATCGACATGCCGGTCGCTTGCAAGGCCCAATCGATCATGCGATTGTCTTCGGAGGACAGAATGCCGAATCCTTTCTGGTGAGGATAACGACCGAACGAGACCAGCTCGCGGACCGTCAGCCCTTCCGGTGAGGTCGGGTTTTGCGGCAGAATGGCCAGATTCTTCGCCACTTCCTTCGTCGGCTGGCGGTGAATCAGCTTGCCGTCCAGATAGACGCCGCCATTAGCCGGCGTAAGAATGCGCGCCATCGACTTGAGGATCGTCGATTTGCCCGATCCGTTCGCTCCTACGAGCGCCGTGATCAGGCCGTCCGGGACGTGCAGATTCAATTCCTCAACGATGCTCCGGTTGCCGTAGGCCAGAGACAAGTGACTCGTGCTTAATCGGGACATGCTCTCATCCACCTTTTATATGTTGAAAACGATTCTCATTATAATCTCTATGCTATGAATGATAATTGTTCTCACTTCTAAAGTCAATGACGATTTCATGGCAGTTCGCTCGGAAGCATTAATCAAACGATGATGTGCTGATAGCAGTGGCTATATACCAATGGTTTCCGAAAGGGTCCTCCACGCCTCCCGAGCGTTCCCCATATTCATGATTCTGCGGTTCATAGAGGGAACGTGCTCCCGCTTGCAAAGCCCGCCTGTACACCTCATCCGCGTCTTCGACAAATAAATGAATTGCATTCTGCATCGGTGGAAAATCTTTATTCGTTCCTCCGCCGATTTCAACAATGGAATCTCCGATTCGACATGCGGCATGTTGAATGCTTCCGTCAGGCCGGGTATTCCTTTCGAGTTCTTCGGCATCGAAGCCATTCTTGAGAAATTCAATAAACCGATCTGCGCCTGCGACAATGAAATAAGGCGTAACAGCGGTGTATCCTTGCGGTTTATACGTTGTTGCCATAGCCCGTCCTCCTCAATATTTATGAAATGTAGTTGCCCCCATCAGTATAGCCCTAATAAAGCAGAATGGATTGTATAAAATTGATCTTCAATCGGTTGTATAAATGGTATATATTTTACATATGTAGGGGGGATTGCATGAAATTCTATGCTCGCAAGCCTGGACATGATCTGGCAAGATGGATTGATAAGTTGTGGATCTGCGAAGGGTACCGCCCAAGCCACCAGCTTGAATCTAAACTTCCCGATGCCTCTATGGCATGGATTATTAATCTCCAAGAGGATCGGATCAGAGTGTTTGAGCGAAATCGAATGGATCGGTCTATGATCTTGCCTGGATGTATTATCGCCGGTCCGCGGTCATCCAGCTACTACTTGGACACGGTTTGCCAAGAATCATGTTTGGGCATTCAATTCAAACCAGGCGGAGCGCTGCCGTTTCTCGGTAAATGGGTAGGCGAACTACAGGACGTCGATGTGCCGCTTGAGCATGCATTGAATCGATATTCCCATGTGGCTGATTTGCGGGAGAGGCTGCAGGAAGCTACTATGGCGGAGGAACGGTTGCAGTTAGTCGAGCAATATTTACTGCGATACCTGGAGCAGAAAATTGTTGTTCCGAAGGGTCATCCAGCCGTAGCTTATGCGTTGCGAATGATTGAGAATTCCCCGGCGACTTCGCCTTCCATCGAACGAATTGCGGACATGGCTAATCTTAGCGCCGAACGGTTTATTCGGGTTTTCAAGGCAGAGGTAGGAATGACGCCTAAAAATTATGCAAACGTTATGCGATTCCAATTTGCAGTTCGCATGATGAGGCAAGCGCGGGCAAAACCAGGTATTAATCTGGCTCTGTCCAGCGGATATTATGATCAATCCCATATGTATAGAGAGTTCCTAAAGTATGCCAATATGACTCCGGCTGAACTGTTCAGCAGGCCGTTAATTTATGAGAAACATATCCCCGTATCACGTGCAGATGGCCAGCAGACCGTATAAAGGTTGCACGCAGGCGCCATCACTTTTTCGGCATCTACAATAGTCCTTATTCCATTCTATATGGCGATCAGGAGGTTGAAATGTCCTCTAAATATCCGGAGTTAGATCAAGTTATCATGTATATCCAGAATCATCTTCATGAACCGATATCCCTTTCACAACTCTCGCATTACGCTTTCTATAGCCCCTATCATTTCATACGCATCTTTAAAGAGCAAATGGGATTGACTCCGCAATATTACATATCCTCCCTACGGTTACAGAAAGCCAAAGAACTGTTGTTGGCGACTCCTTTCCCTGTTCGGGAGGTCGCGAACGAACTGGGTTACCAGAGTCTCGGAACATTCACATCGCGCTTCAGTAAATCCGTGGGCATGACGCCTTCCGAATTCAGAAGCTCCGGCCTTCATGCCGAGCATCATTTGCGTCGGTTATCCGAGCCTGCGATTTGGCTGCCCGGGCATACAACGACCTTATCGCTGAATGACTATATTGAGGGCACGGTCCGGAGCGAGATCCCTTTTCAAGGCGTCGTACTGGTCGGGTTGTTCCGCAAACCACTCCCTGAAGGCATACCGCTATACGGAACATTGGCTCGTGTGAACGATTCATTCCGAATATCGGGCGTTAAACCCGGCGTTTATTACCTGATGGCCACCTCCGTGTCATGGAAGTCGAAGGCCAACGACATTCTATTGCCGGCGTATACGCTAAGAACGCGTTCCAGAGCGCCAATCATCATTAAGCCTGGGGAATGCGCGCACCAGCAAGATGTGATTCTATACCCGCCTCGGCTGGATGACCCGCCCATATTAATATCGTTGACGCTGCTCATGCAACGATTATATCGACAATTCAGCTCGATCGGGAAACACAGCAATTGACAAGAAGTCCAGCAAGTCGAAACATGCTAACCTACGACTTGAGCCATACAAACCCGTTTTGAGACTACGATGTAAAGGAGAAATAAAAGATGGCAAAAGTCATTATTCACGCAACAACAACATTGGATGGATACATGGCCGACAAAAAGGGCGGTATCGATTGGATGTTCGATTTCGAAGCTACGGACCAGGATTACGCAGTCGTCAGAAAAGTCTTGGAGGAAATTGGTGCCGTAATAGGCGGCGCCAACAAAACGAACACGATTGAAGAAGGGGAAATCCCTTATGGCGGTATGTTGAAAGTTCCAATATACCTCATGACTCGCGAAGCCCATGATCCGGTTGAAAAAGACGGCATCACGTATCATTTCGTTGTTAACGATATCAAGAAAGCCGTTGAGGCTGCCAAAGCAAGCGCTGGCGATAAAAGCGTCGCTCTGTTGGGCGGCAGCATCTCCCGTCAATGCCTTAAGCTTGGTCTAGTGGACGAAATCGTATTAGCTGTAGTCCCCCTGCTGCTGGGTGACGGCATTTCATTATTTGACGGGCTTGGAGAGCGTATTAAGTTGGAGCGCATAGAAACATTGGCCTTTGCGAGCGAGACCCACCTGCGATACAGGGTTATTAAGTAAGATCGGCCAGCCACACGGCGTCAACAAAGCTCCGTACCGCTTCCGGAAAAGCCAACCGGATTTATTCCCGGTTGGCCGAACAAACGGTATAGGAGCTTTACTGCGCTCAGTCGAACAAATCTCCGAAGAGATCCATGACGCTTTTTTTCTTTTTCTTGTAGGGGTAACGACCGTTTTGGGGATACGGTTGTTGCGGAGGGGGATAGTGCGGCTGCTGGTGCTGGGGAGGATATGCCCCTCTCTGTTGCTCGTACCCGCCCGAAGAATTGCCGTAATACCATTCATTGTAGTCTTGGCGAACTTCCCTGACGTCCTGCATCAGCTTTTCCAGCTCGCCGCGGTCCAGCCACACCCCTTTGCACGTCGGGCAGACGTCGATGAGAATCCCGTTTTTCTCCACTTCTCTCATGCGAGTGCCGTCGCATACCGGACAATTCATTCCGAATTCCTCCCTGATTTCATGTCCATCTTGTCTGTAATACGCAACTGCGCCGTATCGGTTTCCTCGCGTTATTCTCCCCAGATACGAGGAAGAAAAAAATCCGAGTGGTTTCCCCAAACATTGTCAATGCTACGGAGTAACGGAGGTGCTCGTCGACCATGCGCGCCAATTCCTGCTTAGCCGATCTCCAGCAAGCGGCGGCCAGCCGCGAAGATTTGAAAATCGAACCGTTCGCGCTCCGCGGAACTCCCGTCTGGATCGCGGGACTCGAATCCCTGATCCAACGTGCCAAAACCCGATACGAGTTGCTTGGCAGCCTCCCCGAAACGTCCTGTTCGTTCGAGGAGCTGGCCGCGAGGCTGTTCGGGGAGTTCGTGCCTTCTTCGGAGCTGCTGGGCAAGCTGCTCCAAGGCAAGCTGGCGGTTCTGTCCGGCGACGGCACTAGAGCTTTCGTGCTGGAATCCGAACCTGCCGAGCTAAAGAGAGCCGTCGACCTCCCGAAGGAAGAAACGATTGTGGGGGCTCCCTCCGCCGCGTTCGTGGAAGACCTGAATACGAATGTGGGACTGCTGCGGCACACGTTCGGATCGGCGGATCTGCGGGTGGAATACGTCTCCCGGGGCGGCCCGGCCGACAAGCGCATCGCTCTCGTCTACTTGGGAAGCGAAGCGTCCCCGCAGCTGGTAAGCGAGATCCGCGGCCGAATAAGCGCCCCTTACCGCTATCCGGTTCGCAGCGAACAAGCGCTTATCTCCCTGTTGACGGGAACGCGCTGGCAATTGATTTCTCCGCTGTACAACACCGAGCTGCCGGAACAAGTGTCCGACGAATTGCTTCTAGGCAGGGTCGCGATTCTGATGGACGGGCAATGCACCGCGGCGATTACGCCATCGTCCATCCGCAACTTTTTTGCGATGTTCTCCGACAAGCATTTTCCCTACCCGCTCATGCTCGCCATCCGCGCCGTACGGATCATCGGCTTGCTCGTCGCCCTCCTGCTTCCGGGCTTGTACGTCGCGCTGATCGCGGTCAATCCGGAGACGCTCAAGATCGAGCTTGCCCTATCGCTGGCGATGAGCCGGCTGAACGTTCCCTACCCGGCATTCATCGAGATCATCATCATGCTGTTCATTATCGAAATGGTCGTGGAAGCCAGTCTTCGATTGCCGAAGAGCATCGGCCCTACGATCACCATGGTAGGCGGCATAATTCTTGGACAAGCCGTCGTGCAAGCCCAGCTCGTGAGCAATCTGGTCATCATCGTGCTGGCGGCCACGACGATCGCCAACTTTACGCTGGTCGGATTCAATAACGCGTTAACGATTCGGTTCCTGAAATACTTCATCGTCTGCTTAAGCGCGATGTACGGAGCAATGGGATTGTTCGCGGGTCTGATCGGCTTCATCTTGTACATAAGCAGCATCCGCATAAACGGAATTCCGTTTATGCGGTTGCGGTAGGAGCGCTTGCGCCCGCCCCGCGATTCCCCAAGAAAGGAATGAAGCAACGTTGCAACGGAACGCCTCCCGCCTGCCGACCTATCTTTTCATCGTCGGGACTCATACGGGGCTGATCTTTTTCTTCTACGCTCATGCGACGCTTCGAACGACCGCCTACGCGCATTGGCAGCCGGCAGTCGTCTATATCTGCATCGAGGCCTTGTGCCTCTTCCTGCTGCTGGCCGGACTTGCCAGAGTTCCCGGCAAGGACTTCGCCGACTTGTTCATCCCGCTGGGCAAGGTGGTCTCGCTCCTGCTGCTGGCTCCTCTTGTCGCCTATTTTCTGCTGGTTTCGCTGATGGTTATGAGAAGTTTCGCCGAGCTGGTTCGGATCATGTTCGTCGCGAACACCCCGATGTGGGCGCTGCTCGCCCTACTTGTCTTGCTGTTCATGTTCGGCGCTTTTATGGGCGGGGACTCCATCCTGCGAGCCAACGTCGTCTTCTCGGCCCTCTTCCTGCCCGTGCTCTTGTTCGCGCTGAGCAGTTGCTTCAAGAATGCCGACTTTCATTACCTTTATCCCTCGTGGAATTCGAGCTTCGACTTCTTGCGCAAGCAGGAGTTCTACTCTTCCATGTTCGTCGTCTCGCCGTTCCTCGTCATCGGCATGCTGCCCCCTCTGAGCCCGCTGCGCCCGCGCGGCGTCTTCCTGACCATGCTGCCGATCTGGGCGCTCTGCCTGATTGCCTTGCATATTCCGATTCTCGTCTTCGGAACGCCCGCCGCGAGATTGCTCGTATTCCCTTTTCTCGCCACGATGGACAGCGTCAGTCTGCTATGGCTTGTTTTCGACCGGGTAACTCTGTTCTACGCCGTCTCCATAATGGCCTTCGTATCCGTCCACGCTTCGTTCCTGCTCTGGTCGATCGGTCGAATCGTTCACAAGCGGTTTCCGAAATGCCCGGAGAAGCCGGTAATCGCGGCCGCCGCCGTCTCCTTATTCGTCTGGGGACTGATGATTCCCGGGTGGGACTGGCTGCAGAATATGCTGTTCTGGGAAACCTGGCTCCGCATTCTGGCCGTGTTCGCCATCCCCGCCGCCGTTCTGTGGAGAGGCCTGATCCTGTCGCGAAGGAGAGCCGCTTCATGATTCGACCGCGCCGTCTCCCCGCCTGCATCGCTCTGATTTGCGCGCTGACGGTGCTGCCTGGCTGCTGGGACATCAAAGACATCAACCATCGCGTGCTCCCCATCATCATGGGCATCTCGTACAGCAAGGATCACAAATACAAAGTATCGCTCCAGGTGCCTGTCCCTACCGCTCGCAACATCCGCAATCTGGTCGTATCGGCCGAAGCGGCTACGCTCAGCAAGGCGATCTCCCATCTCGACATGAACATCGAAAGCCATTTGGATCTCACGCATATGCAGCTGATTCTGTTCGACCGCAAAGTCGCGGAGGAGGGAATTCAGGACGAGATCGCCTTTGCCATGCGTACGCAGGAAATCCCCATGAAGGCGCTGCTCGCCGTCACGAACGAAGACATGGAGAGCTTCCTGCGCAAAACCGGAAACTCCGTCGTGCAGAACGGCAGCTCGTTCATGAATTTCTTCAACAAGAACGCCGGATGGGATCCGCAAATTACGCTTGCCGCGTTATGGCAAGCTTTCGAGACGATCCATTCGGAGACGAAGGACATCGCTCTGCCCGTGATCCGCGCGGGCACATCGACGATGCTGGAATTCGAAGGCTCCGCCTTGATGAGCAGAGATCGGATGGTTGGGCAGATTCCTCCGGAGCAATCGCTGCTCGTCAATATCGCGAATAATCAGATCGAGGACGCGGTTCTGGAGGTTACGAAGTCGTCCAGCCTGCTGATCGTCCGCAATTCGACCCGCCATCGCGGGTCGATCGTGGACGGCCGCCCCGTTCTCCATACCCGGATGCAGCTGTCGGCCATCATCAAGGAGAAGCACGACGACAAGAGCGTGGACGAGATCGCGAGCGAGCTGACGGAACAAATACGGAGCAGATACGAGCTGTTATACGAAAAGCTGCTGAAAGCAAAATCCGATCCCACGGGCGCAGGACAACATTTCAGGGGGCTCCTTCCCTACGATGAATTGACTTCGTGGAGAGAACGCTACTACCCTCACCTGATACTCAAGTGCGACGTCAGCACCGTCATCGTCAATCAGGGCAATATTTCGAGCAACTGATTGACGGAGCAGCCGAGATTAGCGGCTTCCTCTTCTCGCTTTCAGGCAGGCCAGGTTGTACGTCCGGCCGTAGCTGCGCGCGAAGCTGACGATGCGGCGAAGCATCGACCGGTCGGGCAGTTTCGTGAACGGACACGGGTCGGGCCGCGTGTTCACCTCGATGATCCAGGATCTCTTGCTCCGATCTACGGCAATATCCAGCCCGAGCTCCCGAATCCGGGGATAGGCCCGATCGAACCGCCGCGCCGTCGCATGCGCCAACTGTTCGAACTCGCTCAGCAGCCTGGAAGCGCGGCTGTGTCCCGCCGTGCGCCGCAGCAGCCCGCGCGCCTCGTAGATGCTGCCTCCCTGGCTGCCGTTCGTCACCGCCTTGCGGGGCGACGCTACCCGGGCGGCCATCCCCGTCACCTTCCAGCCGACTTTGCGGCCCTTCTGGATCATGACGCGGTAATCGATCGGCCGCCCTCCGAGCCTCAACACATGAATGCCTCGCTGTACCAGGTAAGGCTCCCTGCCTATCCTCCTCCGAATCCACCTGAACAAAGCCGAATAGCCGGGGAAAACCTGGCGTTTGACACCGTCGCGCACGGTCCATTTGCCATGCGCTCGGTCTACTCTCATGACGCCGATGCCGCACGAACCGGACACCGGCTTAATGTATACCATCCGATGCCTGCTCAGCATCCGCCCGAGCGAAGCGGCCGTCAGACGCCGCGTGGCCGGAATGTGAAGAGCCAATGAGGCAGAACCCTCCAGCAGCTTCGTCTTGATCCACTTGCTCGTAACCCTCGTCTGCCTGCTCAATTTCCTCGTCAGCTCCTCTTTTTCCCGTAGGGGTCTATCCGCTTATGAATACTGTATGGGCAACCCGCATGAGAAGGCAGGGCCAAGGCCCATTACCGCAAGGAAGAACGCGCGCCGCTCCCGCACATATATTATGATTATCAGCCTTTGGAGGCGGAAGCGGAGGAATGGCCATGAGTGCGTCGCCCTTTCACGATAAAATAGACCGGACCGTTCACCTGTTTCCCTGGTACGGCCAACTGCTCGCGGATGCGGGCATCGACCGGTTCTCGGTACGCTCGATCGACCGGCTTCCCCTGATGACGTCCGAACTGCTGGAACGGTACTACTATAGCCGCGAACGGCCCTACGCGGAGGATGACGTCGCCGGCCGGGTGACGTCTTACCGGACGTCGGGAACGAGCACGAACCGTCGGAAAACGATTTTCTACTCCGCGGAAGACGAGAGTCATTACGTTCGCATCAAAGCCGAAATGTTCCGCCGCATGATCGCGCCGACCGGCGCTTCTACCGCGCTCTCGGACATGGGAACGGGCCACGCGGCGGGCACCGCCCTGGACGTATTCGCGAGAATCGGCATTGCGGCGGATTCCATCTCGTTCGAGCAGCCGATCGTTCGGCATCTGGAGCGCCTCAGGACGCTTCGCCCCCACGTTCTCTATACGATGCCGTCGATTCTCGACCGTCTGCTGGAAGCGAGCGAGGACGATCCTGCCTCCTACGGAATCCGCAGCGTCGTTCTGGTCGGCGAGATCGCCGCCCCCGCATGGCGCCGCAGCGTAGCCGGGAGGCTCGGTCTGGACGAAGAAAACGTAACCGACACATACGGCTCGATCGAGATCGGCACGATCGCCGGCTATTCGCACGAACATGGACGTTATCTGTTCGCCGAAGGCATTAAAGCCGAAGGCGTTCCGGCGGAAGGGCTCGGCGCCGGAATGGAGCCGCTCCAGGAAGGCGAGTCCGTGCTTGTGCTGACTTCTTTCGTGCGCGAGCTGTTTCCCGCATTGCGGTTCGTCACCTACGACGTCGTGCGGGGTTTGCGTCCGATTCGCGTGAACGGGCAATGGCGGCAGAGCTTCGAGGCCATCGTCCGGCGCATCGGCCCGGAGCTGAAGCACGGCGAGAAAATCAGCGTGTACGATATCGAGAACGTCGTCTACCGCCACTTGAAGGAAGCCAACGTAGCCGTTCGCGTGCGGGGAAACAAATTGTCCGTGCATGTCGGCAGCCGGAGCCAGGCTGATCCTGCCGTATACGAGAGTATCGAGCGGGAGCTGGCGGAGCGCATTCCCGAGATCGGCGCCATGATCCGGGGAGGCCTTCTGGAGGCGATCCGGGTCATACCCGAGGAAGCTCCCTGCGAAGGAACGGCAATCAAGCGAAAGAAAATTTTCTACGACTGAGGGGATCGGCGGATGGATGCACACGGCTCAGGCCTGATGAACCCTGAGGATGCGCTTGACGGCATAGGGGCCGCGATCGGAAGAACGCCGCTCGTGCCTCTGCGCCGGCTGTTCCGGGACGCGGCGTTCCGCGTCTACGGCAAGCTGGAGATGATGAATCCGGGCGGCAGCGCCAAAGACCGCCCCGCGCTGCGCATTGTGCGGGAAGCGATTCGTTCCGGGGACATTCGCCGGGGAACGACCGTCATCGAATCGAGCTCGGGCAATATGGCCGTCAGTCTCGCTCAGCTCTGCCGGGGGCTTGGACTGCGTTTTATTTGCGTCGTAGACCCTCGCACGACCGAGAGCCATCTTAGGCTCATTCGGCTTCTCGGGGGCGAGATCGAGCTTGTCGCTTCTCCGGACCCGGCAAGCGGAGACTATTTGCCCGCCCGGATCGCGCGGGTGAAGCAGCTGCAGCGGCAGATCGGCGACTGCTATTGGACGAACCAGTACGGCAACCCGAACAATTACATGGCTCATTACGACACGACGATGCCGGAGATGCTGGAGGCGCTGCCGCGTATCGATTATTTGTTCTGCGGCGTTAGCTCGTGCGGGACGATCCGGGGGTGCGCGGAGCGGTTGAAGGACAGCGGCGCGCCTACCCGGATTGTGGCGGTGGACGCGGCGGGCAGCGTGATCTTCGGCGGGACGAAGGGTGCCCGGAAGTTTCCCGGGCTTGGAGCGGCCATAATCCCTCCCATCGCGCGGCCCGAGCTGATCGATCGGATCGTGTACGTCACGGAACGGGAGTGCGTCGAGACATGTCGGGAGCTGCTGCGCTCGGAGGCGATTCTCGCCGGCGCCTCCTCGGGCGGCGTGCTGGCGGCGATCCGCTCGCTTCGGGACGAGATCCCTGCCGGTGCGGTCTGTGCGGCGATTTTGCCGGATCGCGGGGAGCGGTACTTGGATACGGTGTACAGCGACGAGTGGACGATGGAAAATATGTGAGCCAACCTTGGGGAGGACCAAATCTTGCGCTCGACCGTACAGGGTCCGTGCGCAAGAGCGCTCAAAGTTCCGTTCGCACCCCCCACTTTACGTTAACGCGAAAAAGGAGGCACCGTGGACATGATCTACCTGAACGACGGACATATCCGCCAGATCGGTACGGATTGGCCCTCGTTGACCGGGCTCGTCGAACGGACGGCCTCTCTGCTGGGAACTCCGGAGGCGGTTCAGCCGCTTAAGCCGTATTTGCGTTTCCGGGAGCCCGGCAACCGGATTATCGCCATGCCCGCCTTCGTCGGAGGCGATACGGAGATGAGCGGCATCAAGTGGATCGCCAGCTTTCCCGGCAACGTCCGGCGGGGGCTGCCGCGAGCGCACGGCTCGATCGTCCTAAACGATCCCGGGACCGGCGTTCCCGTGGCCTTTCTGTGCGGCGGGCGGCTGAACGAGCTGCGAACGGCGGCGGTGAGCGCGGCGATGCTTCGGGCGTATTTCCGGTTGGGCTGGCACGAGCGCTGCAAGATCGGCATTATCGGATGGGGGCCAATCGGGAGAATGCATCATGAAATGATCATGACCCTGTTCGGCGATCGGGTAGAAAGCGTGCGGCTGTTCGACGTTCGCGGGATCGATTCGGCGACGGTCCGTGTTGGGACGGAACGCGCGGAGACGACGATATGCGATACGTGGCAGGAGGCTTACCGGGGGAGCGATATCATCGCGACCTGCACTGTCGCGCCGACGAGGTATATCGACGAACGCCCGGCGCCGGGTTCGCTGCTGCTGAACGTCTCGCTGCGGGATTACGAGCCGAAGTGCGTAACCGGAACGCAGGTCGTCGTCGACAGCTGGAAGGAAGTGTGCCGGGAGAACACCGACGTCGAGCAATTGCATCTGCAAGAGGGGTTGAGAGAGGAAGTAACATTGACGCTGACGGAGGCCGTTGGCGCTGACGGACTTCGCTCCGTGGCGCGGGAGACCCCGATTTTCTTCAATCCGATGGGCATGGCCGCTTTCGACATTGCGGTGGCGGCGCACTATTGGCGGGAAGCTGAGCGAATGGACATCGGCGTTCGGTTGAAGGCATAGAACGGTGGAGCGCGAGGAACAGCGCGAAGCGATAGCGGCGTTCCGCTGGAAGCATCATTCGGCGGGAATGATGAGGTACGGAGCGAAGCGGAATTCGGTTGGAGGCGTAGTTCGGCAGAAATAGCGAGGAGCAGCGCGAGGCGATATCGGTGTTCGGTCAGCATCGAGCGGCGGATGGCGAGATTTGGTACACTTAAGCTGATCTCAATCTCGAAGGGGGTTACGACCGTGATCGTCGCCATCAATACGATTCGCGTCAAATCCGGCCATGTTGCCGAAGTCGCCGAACGATTCAAAAATCCGAAGGGCGTTCAACACGCACCCGGCTTTATCCGCATGGAGCTGCTGACCGAGTCGCTGGAGGAACACGATGAACTGAAAGTATGCACGACGTGGGAAAACAAAGAGACCTTCGAAGGGTGGGTTAACAGCGACGCCTTCAAGCAAGCTCACGCCCACTCCCGCCCGAAGCCCGAAGGCGGCTCAGCGGCAGGTCCGGCCGGCCACGGCGAGGGACAAACCGGCCACGGCGGGCAACCGAAGCCCGGCTCCGGCATCATGCTCGGCGCCAAGCTCAGCATCCACGAGGTTGCTTTCTCCTACCCGGGAGAGTAAGCGGTCCGGCGCGTTAGCGGTCTACCAGACCGTTAGTCGCGCCAACTCTCCCACTCACCTTCCGTTAACGGCCTACCAGACCGTTAATCCCGTCAATCCTCCCGCTCGCCCTCCGTTAACGGCCTACCAGGCTGTTAGTCGCGCCTATCCTCACGCTCGCCCTCCGTTAACGGCCTACCAGACCGTTATTCGCGCCAACTCTCCCACTCGCCCTCCGTTAACGGTCTGCCAGACCGTTAATCCCGCCAACTCTCCCACTCACCTTCTGTTAACGGCCTACCAGGCCGTTAGTCGCGCCTATCCTCACGCTCGCCCTCCGTTAACGGCCTACCAGACCGTTAATCCCGTCAATCCTCACGCTCGCCCTCCGTTAACGGCCTACCAGACCGTTAATCCCGTCAATCCTCCCGCTCGCCTTCCGTTAACGGCCAACCAGACCGTTAATCCCGCCAACTCTCCCACTCACCTTCCGTTAACGGTCTACCAGACCGTTATTCGCGCCAACTCTCCCGCTCGCCTTCCGTTAACAGCCTACCAGACCGTTAGCCGCGCCAACTCTCCCGCTTTCCCTCCGTTAACAGCCCACCAGGCCGTTAGCTGCGCCAACTCTCCCGCTTTCCCTCCGTTAACGGCCTACCAGGCCGTTAGCTCGCCGTAACACCCACTAACCAAGCAAAAATGCCTTCGGCGTCCTCTGGACGATGAAAGCGTTTTGTCGGAGACGATTCAGATAAGGATAGCGGATTTTACACTTTCTGAATCGTGGACAAAATAGCGGTCTACCAAGACCGCTAAGTCCAAGCGAGGCCGAAAGCCGGTCTCAGCCCCGCCCGGTCTTGTTGGCCGCGATCTGCTCGGCCAGCTCGTTCAGCTCCGTCCAGCGCTCCAGCAGCGCATCAAGCTTCGCCTCCAGCGCGGTCTGCTCTTCCATCAGTTGCTGCAGCCGGCCCGAATCGCTCGCCGCTTCCTCCATGCGGGAGGCTACGGCGGCGAGCGCCTCTTCCGTCTCCGCGATCCAGCCGTCGATCTGCTCGAAATCCTTCTGGTCCTTGTAGGACATTTTCAGCACTGGGCGGTCTTTGCGCTCCTGAACAGCCTCCCCCGTCGTCGACGCCCCCGAAGCTTTCGTCGGGACAGCCGATGCCTGCTTCTCCGCCTCCCGCTTCTCGGCGTAAGCCTGATAATCGGAGTAGTTGCCCGTATGCTCGGCAACGACGCCGTCCCCCTCGAACGCCAGAATGCGATCCGCCGTCCGATCCAGGAAGTAACGGTCGTGCGACACCGCGATGACGACGCCGGGAAAATCGTCCAAATAGTCTTCAAGCACCGTCAATGTCGCAATGTCCAAATCGTTGGTCGGCTCGTCCAGCAGCAGCACGTTGGGCGCGTTCATCAGCACCCGCAGCAGCTGCAGCCGCCTCTTCTCCCCGCCGGACAGCTTGGAGATGACGGACCACTGCACCGCCGGAGGAAAAAGAAACCGCTCCAGCATCTGCCCCGCGGAGATCGTCGTGCCATCCGCGGTCTTCACCTGTTCGGCCCCTTCGCGGATATACTCCATCACCCGAAGCGACTCGTCCATCTCCTCGTGCTCCTGGCTGAACCAGCCCAGCTTCACCGTCGGTCCCAGCTCCACGCGCCCGCCGTCCGGCTGCAGCTTCCCGGCGATCATCTTGAGCAGCGTCGACTTGCCGCTCCCGTTGCGCCCGACGATGCCCACGCGATCCTCCGGCACCGCGATGTAGCTGAGGTCGCGGATCAGCTCGCGGCCGCCGATGCTTTTCCGCAAATGCTCGATCTCGATAATTTTCTTGCCGAGCCTCGCCGACGCCACCGACACGTCCAGCTTGCCCGCCGCGCTCTTGGGCCCCTGCTCCTTCAAAGCTTCGAAGCGGTCGAGCCGCGCCTTCTGCTTCGTCGAACGAGCCTGCGCTCCGCGGCGAATCCAAGCCAGCTCGCCCCGCAGCAGGTTTTGACGTTTGGCTTCCGAGGCGGCCTCGCGCTCTTCCCGCTCCAGCTTCAGCTCCAGAAACCGGCTGTAGTTCGCTTCATAGAAATACGCCGAGCCGCGATCCAGCTCGATCATCCGGTTGCTGACCCGGTCGAGGAAATAACGGTCGTGCGTAATCATCAGCAGCGCGCCTTTGCGCTTCTGCAGCATCCCTTCGAGCCAAGCGACGGAATCGTTGTCGATATGGTTCGTCGGCTCGTCCAGAATGAGCACGTCGGACGGCTGCAGCAGCGCCGCGGCCATCGCCACGCGCTTGCGCTGGCCGCCGGAGAACGCCGCCACCCGACCGTGCACGTCCAGAATGCCCAGCTTCGTAAGCGCGGTCTTCGCTTCGCTTTCCAGTTGCCAAGCGTTCAGCTCGTCCATCTTCGCGTTGGCGGCGATGAGCCGCTCCTGCAAACCGGCGTCGTCGAGGCGAAGCTCCAGCTCCTTCAGCACCGCGGCATGCTCCCGCACCGCCCGAAGCTGCGGAGAGTCGCCGCCAAGCACGTGCTCCAGCGCGGTTTCTTCCGGCCCGAACGACGGATCCTGGGCGAGCATGCGAAGCACGACGGAGCGGCCGATCGACACCTGGCCGGAATCCGGCGGCTCCAGGCCCGCGATCACCTTCAGCAGCGTCGACTTGCCCGTGCCGTTCACGCCGATGATGCCGACTTTGTCCCCGCTCTCGACGCCGAACGCCACGTTCTCGAACAACATTTTGTCGCTGTAGCTCTTCGATATATTTTCGACGGATAACAGATGCATTCCGATACCAACCCTCTTCGTCACTATAAGTAAAACACGTTAACCGTATCATACCATAGTTCCGAGCAGGACTCCGATTCCAACTGCGATCGGATCATCGCCGGCACGCATGCATCCCCGTCATAAGCGTTTGGCGCATCCCCCTTCAGGGTAAATTGGACTGTATAACGATTAAGGGGGACTTCGCATGATTTTCAACCATATTCTCGTTCCGTACGACGGCTCCGACCCGGCGAATAGAGCGCTCGACAAAGCCGTACAGTTCGCTCGTTTCGAAACGCAGATCCGGCTCACCGTTGCCCACGTCATCAATCTGCAGCCGGTTACGGTGGCGGACATGACCTTCGCTCAGCCGGAATCCTATCAGGAGCAGGTGAAGAAGCACGGGGAGGAAATCATCGACCGCGTGAAAAGGCGCCTAGGGGACGTGCCCGGAGCCCATGTCGTCATTCTCGCCGGATCGCCGGCCCCGGCCATTCTCGACTATGCCGACCGCGAGGGCTGCGATCTGATCGTCATGGACAGCCGAGGACTCGGCGCGTTCCGGGAGCTGATGGTCGGAAGCGTCAGCCATAACGTCATCCTGCACGCCCCCGTCCCCGTCATGATTATCAAGTAGCCGCGATTATCCGCCAATCCGAACGGATACGGAAGCCTCTCCCTGCGGTGCGCGCACGATGACCAGTCCACCTTGCGCGCCATCGTAGGAGCAGATCTCCGTCAAGCAGCCTTCCGCGCCCATGATCAGAATATCGCTGCCGGTCAGGCGGGCCGCTTGCGGGTGGTAGATCACCGTCTCCGCTCCGTTCGGCACGAAGTCCATCTCCAGCCGTCCGGCATCGTAATCGTAGCGATAGCGGAGCAGCTCTCCGCCCGTCGACTGCGGATAGGCCCGATTAAGCGCCGAGGCGTAAGGGGCTTCCTTGAAGCCGTCCGTCCAGCACCAATACGTGCTGCTCCACAGATACCCTTCGAACAAGGCGACGATGGCCCGCGTCAAGCCGTGCGTAGCCGGATTTCCGTTGAACGCGCCCCATTCCCCGATCAGAGCGGGAACGTTCAAACGCTGCTGAACGCGGCGATGAACTTCGAAGATCAAGTCGACGCGATCCTGGTTGTACGCCTCGTAGTGGTCCGTGTCGACGACCAGGTCGTAGCCGTGCGGAGCATAGATCATACCCGCATCCCTATTCCCCGATCGGTCTGCCGCAGGCTGAAGGCCGGATTCGATGCCCATGTTCGCAAAATAGCTCGTTTCCAGCAGCAGCAGCCGTTCCCGGTCAACCGAGCGGATCGCTTCGGCCGTCCTGTCGAAGAACGGGGACAGCTTCTCCCGTTCGAAGCGTTGGGACGCTTCCGCCGCGCTCTCCACAAGCGGACGGTACACTTCCATTTTCGCCATGCCGGCCAGCACTTCCAGCTTCTTCTCCTCGTCGAACCACAGCTTCCCGAGCTGCCCGGCATCGGCGTCCTCCAGCCCGAGCGCCTTCTCCGCGTAAGCGGCGATAATCGCGCCCGGCACCTCTTGCCCGTCCGTACCCGGATAAGGCTCGTTCATCAGATCGTAGCCGATCAGATTCGGGCAGTCGGAGAAAAATTCGGCCACATGCCGCCACATCGCCGCGTAACGATCCTGCAAGCCGACGCCGCCCGGCCCCGGGGCGTTGTCCCAGAAGCGATCCAATGCCCGATTGACGGCCGGACTCTCCAGATAGGCGTCGCTCCAGAGCTGGCCCTCCGCATGCGGCAGACCGTCGTGCAGCGTCGCCCATTCCGGCGCCCCGTCCCCGTACAGCGAGCTGTACAGATCCTGATGCATGTCGAGGAATACGTAGATGCCGTTCTGCTGCGCCCAAGCTGCCTGCTGTTTGATCTTCCCGAGATAGACGTCGTCGTACGCCCCCGGTTCGGGCTCTACCCCATCCCAGATGAGTCCCAGCCTTATCACGTTGTAGCCCTGCTCGCGGAACCAAATGAACAAGCTCTCGTCGCAAGGTTCTACATACCCTTTCTTTTTGTCCTTGCAGACCAGATTGACGCCGTGAAGAATGACGTGCGCTCCGTCCTCGTTGACGATGCGCTGAGCTTGAGCCGACAATTTTTTCATAGACAATGACCTCCTTATTTCTCCGCGATCGGAATATGAATCTCGATATAGTGACGGTCGTACTGATTATATAGATTGATTTCCAGCGAATGGCCGGCAATGCGAAAGCCGCGGCGGGCGATAAAAGCTTTCATATGCTCGTAGTGTTCGTCCAGCTTGGCGTAATCGTCCTTGCCAATGACGACGTATTTTCTGGCGCAGTAGAACGGCTCGAGCTTCCGGAACGTCTCCCCCTCCCCGTCCATCGGGTGAGTGGAGAGGATGCCGTTGTTCAAATAGTTGTGGTAGCGGCCCGCTTGCAAATTCTCCTGCGATACGATAGAGATAATATGGCAGAAAGCCACCCATTCCTTCGGCTCGCGAATGCGGCGCACCTGCTCCTGAACCCGGCTCCCGAGCTTGCGGTCGCCGCTTTCCATGATCGAGTCGGTCAGCAGTACCCAGGCGGGCTCCGTTCTCACCAGCTCGATCGTATCCGCGTCCTCGAACTTGCGAAGCTTCGCATGCAGCGAATCGAGCTTGCCGGACAATCGGTTCAAGTAAACCAGCCTGCGGTCGATGTCCGTTCTTTTCTCCCTCAACAGCCCTTGAATTCCGGTCAGCTCCCGCTCCTTCAGCAGCTCCTGGATGCGCTCGATCGGCACCTCCATCGCCCTGAGCATGCGGATCGTAATCAGCGAGTCGAACTGTTCCAGGTCGTAATACCTGTACTTGTTCGTGTCGCGAACATGCGGGGCCAGCAGCCCGATTTTGTCATAGTAGCGCAGCGTATCTACGGGAATGTCCAGAATTTGCGACACTTCCCCGATCGTAAAACTCAGCCTCAACGACGGATCGCCCATCTAAACCCCGTCCCCTCTCCTCGCCCGATTGCTGAACGCCGAAATTTCCTCTTCCTTTTTCTTATCGAACGGATACAGCGCCAGAGGGATCAACCCCAGCAGGACCGCGGCCAGAGGAACGATTCCCGCCGCCAGCCGAATGCCGAACACCGCCGAATCCGTCTGGACGTCCGCCGTCCCGTCGTATCCGTACGCGCCGATGATATTAATGAAGATCACCGTCTGCAAGCTCGAGAAAGCGACGGTGAACACCGAGAACAAGCCGTTGAACAGTCCCGTTTTCCGCACGCCAGTCGTTCTTTCGTTCTCGTCGATGATCAGCGCCCCCATCGGTGCAGCCGCGGTACGGATGTAGTTGACCGTAAACACGACAAGCGTATAAGAGATCGCGGCCAGCCATAGGTTGGAAGCCAGGAAAATTCCGACGTATCCGAGCACCGCGGTGAACGTTCCCCAGTAGACGCTGATCTTCGTACCGTTCTTCTTGATGAAATAGCCTGCCGCGGGAAGCACGAGCAGAACGGCCACATGCGTGCTCACGTCGACGATCGTCGCGGTGATACCGCTTACATCCATGACGTCGTCCATATAGTACAAGAACGGCGTGAAGTAGAAACCGATCGGCCCGACCGTGATGATAGAGAACAGAATATACGAGAGAAAAGGACGGGATTTGATGATCTGCCATGCCTCTTTCCATACGTCTCTTAGGTCGAAGTACTGGGTTTCGAGACTTTCGTACATTTTGGCGTCGTCTCTCAGCCCTCTTAGCGCCAGTGCGAAGAATATGGACTCCGCTAGGATGACCAGGGAGAAAATCGGGAGAATAACCTCCCTCTTGCCGTCGCCGACCAGCAGCATCGTCGGAATCATCGTCACCAGGAACGACATCCCTTGGGAGACGTAGTTCTGGATAATGTTCACGTCGACGCGCTCTTCCTTCGTCGGAGCGGCGATCAGCGTATAGGACTGATAGGCGATGCTGTAGGCCGTTGCCGCCGTATCGTAGATGAACAATTCCACTGTATACAGCAGAAAAATCATCCACTCGTCCCAGGACGGGCTCGACAGCATCATCGCGAACGAAGAGAGGATCATGAACGGTACGGTTACGCGCATGACGTAGACGTATTTGCCTCGTCTCGGCCTGTGCCTCATTTTGTCGATCCAGACGCCGATGAACGGATCGTTGATCGCGTTCCAAATATTATAGATGACGTACACCCAGCCGACCATCGTCGGGCTTAGGCCGATAATGTCGGTGTAATACTTGATGAAGACGTTGTGGATGAGCACGCCTCCGACCGACAGAATCGGACCGGGGAGCGCGAGCCTCCACTTTTCCTTTAACGACAATCCCGTGCTCGTAAACCGAAACGCTTTTCTGGCGTTGCCCGCTACCCTTCTTATAAACTCCATCTCCGTCGTCTCCTTCCCGAATGGGCTGCAGGAATAGGATCGGTTCGTTTCTCCTCTATCTTAAACTATGGAGTAACTCCAGAGTAAAGCGGTTGTTGGAAAAAAAAGCTTGTTCCGGTAGACTGAAGAAAACAGGAAATCGCGGAGGTTGTCATGAGGCAGGAAGAGGAAGTATTCGGACGGTTGCTGGCCTTCGCCGAGCGGGATGCGCGGGTGCGCGTCGTGCTGCTGAACGGCTCGCGCGTCAACCCGAACGTCGCGAAGGACGAGCTGCGGGACTATGACGTCATCTATGGCGTGACGGATTTCGCCTCGTTCGCCGAGGATCAGAGCTGGATTGCCGCGGAATTCGGCGAGCTGATGATCATGCAGCACAATCAAGCCGAGGAAGACGGCGAAGCTTGGGAGATTTTCCTGATGCTGTTCACGGACGGAGTCCGCATCGACTTGTCTTTCCGGCGCGCGGATACGGTGGCGGGGATCGAGGACAGCTTGACGAAGGTGCTGCTGGACAAGGACGGACGTATGGGCGAAATACCGCCTCCGAGCGAGCGATCCTACGTGACGGCGAAGCCCGATAAGCGGGAGGTAGAAAAAGCATTCAACGAGATTTGGTGGTGCTCGACGAATGTGGCGAAGGGGTTAGTACGGGGCGAGATTCCATACGCCAAGTTCATGCTCGACGCCGTCGTGCGGGACGCGGTCGTGAAGCTGCTGAGCTGGCACGTCGGCATGAACAACGGCTGGACGGTGAACGTCGGCAAGGCGGGTCGCTGGTTGGAGCGGTTTTTGCCGGAGGAGCTGTGGACGTCCTACGCCCGCACGTATGCGGACGGCGACCCGGAGCGTATCTGGGACGCGCTGTTCGAGACGGGGCGGCTGACCCGGGCCGTGGGCTTGGCCGTAGCGGACAAGCTCGGCTGTGCGTATCCGCTGGAGGAAGACCGGAAGGTGACGGAGTACATGCGGCAGCTTCGGGAGAGAGAGTAGCTTGCGTATTTCATCCCAATTAGGAAAGGAAGATTTCATCCCATGGCCAATCCTGCTGCGGCTGCGAGCCGGGAGCCCGTGCTGAGCCGTCGGCAGCTCAATCGCGCGCTGCTCGAACGTCAGATGCTCATCCGCCGCCGAACCCTCTCCGCTATGGAAGCGATCGAGCATCTCGTCGGCATGCAAGCCCAAGCTCCAACTCCGCCCTATTTCGGCTTATGGACAAGGCTTGAGGGGTTTCGCCAAGACGAGCTGGCAGAGCTGATCCGATCCCGCCAAGCGGTGCGGATCGCGCTCATGCGCTCGACGATCCATCTCGTCTCCGCCCGCGACGCCTTGGCCCTGCGCCCGCTCGTGCAGCCGGCGATGGATCGGGGCCTCAAGGCGACCCACGGCAAGCTTCTCGAGGGAGTCGACGAAGCCGAGCTGGCGGCAGCCGCCCGCAAGTTGCTCGAGGAGCGCCCGATGACCTTCCAGGAAATCGGCGAGCGCTTGGCCTCGGACAACCGCTGGCACGGCCGCGACGTGGGCGTCCTCGGAGCCGCCGCGCGCACGCTGCTCTCTCTCGTGCAAGTGCCTCCGCGCGGGCTGTGGGGCGAGAGCGGCCCGGCCGCCCATACGACCGTGAAGGTCTGGCTCGGAAGCGAAGAAGCGGCGGCCGGTCCAGACTCGCTGGAGCCTATGCTGGAGCGCTATCTGGCCGCCTTCGGCCCCGCGACGGTTCAAGATATGCAAGCCTGGTGCGGACTGACGCGCTTGGGCGAAGTCGTCAAGCGAATGCGCCCCCGCCTGCGGGTTTTCCGCGACGAGCAGGGCCGCGAGCTGTTCGATGTGCCGAATGCGCCGCTTTCCGACGAGGATATGCCGATTCCTCCGCGCTTTGTGGCCGAATTCGATAACGTGCTGCTGTCGCATGCCGACCGGGCGCGCATCATTTCCGAGGAAGATCGCAAGCGCGTATTCACGATCAACGGAATCATTCGCCCGACGTTCCTGATCGACGGGTTCGTCGCCGGAATGTGGAGCCTCGTTCGGGAACGCGGTTCCGCGGCGCTCGTCATCACTCCTTTTCGCCCGCTGAGCCCGCAGGACCGGGACGCTCTCGCCGAAGAAGGCGAACGCTTGCTGAGCTTTGCCGCCCCGGAATGCGAACAGCGGGAAATCCGCTTCAATTTCAATTAAGCGAGAATCGGCTGTCCCATAAGAACTTTAAGCTGCTCTGAAAGATGATCGACGATAAATGTGCAAGGGGTATGTACCTCCTTCCGATGCTATACGCTCCTGAAACTTGAATGGGTAAACCCGTGGTACGGTGATTTCAGGAGCGTATGAGGCATTCTCCAGAAGGTACATACCCCTACTTTTTCTATCGATCATCTCAAGCAACTCTGCTTATGGGACAGCCTCTCGCCCCCTCTCCCGCTCTATTCCAGAACCACTCTCATTCCGCCTTGACTATCACACTAGTGTTACAGTTTATACTCACCTTACCGTTGGATTGAAATCAGACGGAAGGGGAGATGATCGTGATGCAAAAGCCGTTACCTCCATGGGCGATCGATTATTTGAACTACATTCAAGTTCCGGTTCAAGAACCTTCTTATGCCTACTTAAAAACGATTTGCACGGCCCATCTAAATCGTATTCCTTTCGAGAACGTGAGCACCTTAATGAATTTTGAAGCTTACCACAGGCAAAAACATCTCCAACAGGATGAAAAGAAGTTTGTGAAGCAGCTCGTTCAGTATCATATGGGAGGAACGTGCTATGTCATAAGCAGCAGTCTCCTTGAATTGCTGAACCGGCTTGGATTCCACTGCCGCTACGCTTTATTGGGCGGCGGGCACGTTGGGCTGCTCGTCCGGCTCCCGGATGAACAGGAAGAAGTGTACGTGGATTGCGGGAACGGAGCCCCTTTTTTCGATCCCGTCCGATTGGAGAGCGATCCCGATCAGGTGTCCCGTTTCGGCGGTTTAGAAATCAGATTGCTCCCGGGGGATGAACCCGGTACGTACACGTACAACAGAGAAGTGGACGGAAAGCTGCTTACTGAACTGAGCTGAACGTTCGATATCCGTAAAACGTACCGCTTCGATGATTTTCAGCAAGCGATCGCAAACTATTTCAAGCCGAATAGTCTGTTCACCTCGTTCTTACGCTGTCAAATTTGGCAATTGGATCGAGATCGATCGCTTTCATTAGTCAACAATGTGCTGAGCATCCGGAACAGCCGCGGGCAGGTCGAAAAGCGTATATTAGCCAACCGCAACGAGGTTCGGGATGTAATCGACCGAGAGTTCAACTTACCGAGACTGCCCGTTGAGAAGGCAATCGACGTTCTTGAGAAGCTGGGCATCGATCTGTTCCAAAACCAAGAATCGAAGGGAGAAACCCAATGACTATTCTAGTAACAGGCGCAACCGGAAACGTAGGCCGCCATCTCGTTCATCAGCTTGTTCGCTCCGGACAGCAAGTGCGTGCTTTGACTCGCAATCCCGCAATGGCAAAGGCTGTCTTGCCTGAAGGAGTAGAGAATGTATACGGGGACCTTGCGGCGCCGGAGACGCTTGCACCGGCAATGGAAGGAGTCAAGGGCATCTACTTGATGACCAGCAGCGGAGGCGGCGCCCCTCTGCAGACCGGAGACGAAATCATTGACCTGGCTGTAAAAGCGGGCGTACAACGCGTTGCCATTCTGTGGAGCGGCGTGAAGGGAACGGTGGAGCAAGCGGCCGAAGCGAGCAATCTTGACTGGACGCATATACAGCCATATTGCGAATTCATGTCCAATACGCTGTCGTGGGCCGAGTCCATCCGCACGTCAAGTCTCGTAGAGGAACCTTTCGCCGATTCCTTAAACGCCATCGTCCACGAGGCGGATGTGGGTTCAGTAGCGGCGGCAGCGTTGACTGAAACGGGGCATGCCGGCAAAACGTATACCCTAACAGGCCCCGAAGCTTTGACCCCGCGCGATAAAGTGAATATCATCGCAGCGGCGCTCGGCCGGGACATTAAATTTAACGAACTTACGAAGCAACAGGCTCGCGAACGGCTTAAAAAAGCAGGCGTCTCGGATGAAATGATCGATTACGTACACGATTGGCACGAGAATCTGCCTAAAGAAGCGTACACCGTGGTGCCGACCGTTGCAGAAGTTACCCGCAGACATGCCCGAACGTTCGCGCAATGGGTCGCAGAACATTTGCATGTCTTTAGCTAAGCAACTTTCAATCCAGGGGAAAGCAATAACATGATGTAAAGGAGCAGTTTTATTGAAGATCAGGCAATTGGCAGATCGTACGGGGGCCAGCATACGCTCCATTCGCCATTATGAGAAAAAGGGATTGCTCCCCGTTTCGCGGCTGGCCAATAATTATCGCGAGTTTGATGAGGCGTCGGTTGAAACCGTTCGTACCATACAACTGTATTTGGCCTTGGGTCTAACTACAGACCAGATCAGGGATATCATGTATTGCGAGTACCCCGAGATTCAGGAAACAGACAAGAAGGATAAAGGGGCGTACTGCGAAGAGCTGCTGCAAGTGTACGAGAAAAAACGAAGTGAAATCATTGACCAAAGAAAAATGCTGGAAGAAGCGCAACAAAAGCTGGAAATGCAAATCGATCTGCTGAAAAGAGCCCGACATGGCGCCGATCTGTAACCGGATCCCGCTCTTCAACATCTACGGGATTCCATCGGCGATTATCCGCATCGGCTCGTCAGACGGCCTCGACGGCATCAGCGAACGGCGGGGCGGAATAATAGATTTCGTCCCGATGGCGATTCCACATCTCCGATCCGAAAAAAAGAACCCAAGTCATTTGAAATGACCTGAGTTTCTCGCGTTAGACCAGATGCCGTTAGCCATGGCCGCTTAAAATTCATCAAATCGGGCTTCACGTTTATTCGTTGCTTCGAGATATTCGCAAATCCGCGCAAGTTTAATATCAACATGCGCTTCACGAATATGATACTCGCCGGTAGGAGTTGGCTCAGACAAGACGATATGAGGGACATCACGAATTAGAAACGGACCGAACTGAACGTCACGAATCTCTTCGGTTTCCATGGCTCTCGCCCCTTCAATCGTTGCTTTCATATGCCCTACCTCCTTAGTTTAATGCATCTTGTCCTGACATTATACATTGGATAAACCCTTTTTTCTACCTAAACCCTTTATTTCTTTGAGGTTACAGTTCATTTGCCTTTCTTATTTTCGCCCTTGTCTCCGCGATATCGAGCGGCCATAGCACGAATTCGGGCCAGCTTTTCTGCCGTAATATAATTCCCTAGTTGAGTGGTTTGTGGAGTTTGCGCTTGAGAGGTAACCGTTATCAAGATCATTTTGCTTTCAAAAGTAACAGAAACAACACATTTCTCGTTCTGATACACCCCTTCAAAACTATACCCTAAGCGGCTGTATCCCTTCCATTCGGCATTTTTGACCAAGTCGTCTGAATTAATCGCGATTCCAAGCAACCCAAATAACGTTTCAGACTTCGGGAATGCTCGTCCCCCATCGACTCGCAGAGACGCCCTCCTGTTAAAATGATCTGTAAAACGAACGCGATTCTCACTAATCAACTGCTCCACCGATCGGCCGGAAACGAACTGATCCCGATACTGCAAAACTTCACTTATCTGTTGATCCGACAATGGTATTTTAACACCCCGGGCTTCATCAGAAAGCCATTGGCTTTGTGTCTTTTTGGGAGCTTCTTTAAGAATCCTTTCAGCCTGCTCGGCCGACAGGTCAATAATATCATCAAGGACAATTTTTCTGTCTTTGAGTTGGATTTCGAAAGTCGCCACTACTTTACCCCCAAAAAGAGAGAATATGATTAATTGTCCCAAACATCCCCAATAAAATCAATGTATTTACAGCCGATAATCCTTCGGTAATAATCGAGGGTTCCCTACTTGCAGGATTTGGGCATCAACGCCATAAAAGTGTCCTGACGCCTACGCCTGCACCCCGCTGACAGCCTTCGTGGCTCCCTCACTCCACTTATTTCGCCGTATTCGGAAGGAAAATGATGGAATTCGTCGAATCCCAGGAGATACAACGGATTTTTACCCAGAATGGAATGAACAGAGAATGGAAATGCCGACAACGCGAAATCGAAGAATCCGGCCCGAATTCGTTATCGTCAGCTTGCTGCTGCTTATCCCGTTAGGAGCGGTGATCTACTGCTTTCAACCCCGTTACGCCACCTTCTCCGCTCCGGGAGAAATATTGTCGGTACGGGAGCTAGGCGTGAACGGAAGCGTGCATTTCTGTTACGTCCGTGAAGGTGTCGTCCGCAATCTGTATGAGCGATGGAGCGTGAGGCAGGCGTTTCCCGAAGCGGTATTCGCACCCGCAGACGCCTCAGCGCCTGACGACCTGAAATGGATGGAGGAGGAAGGTGCTGAGCTTCGAGACGATACGATTCTTCATGCGCTCTCCGTCGCCGAAGAAATGGACGAAGAAACGTGGGAAGAGGAGGAGAAAGCAAACCGGCTGGAACAACTGATAGAGAAGTCCGGAGAGTACTATGGCGATTCTCTTGGGCTGATGCTCGCGATCGGCTTGTTCGAGGAGTCGGGGAACGAGGATTTCTCAGACGGGGGATTCTACATCATCTCCGGTACCGGAACGATGGAAGCCGACCATACGGTAGGGTCGGTAGGCGCCATCCGGGACAAGCTTCTGACCGCCGAACGGCACGGGGTCGACTATTTCTTCGTTCCGGGCGACCGCGATCGATTTTTCTACGAAGGAACAGGCAACGAGGAAGAAGCGCTCCACTTGGCGGAAGAATTGGGACTTCGACTGGAAGTCGTGCCTGTGGATACGCTGGAAGAAGCGATCAATTTCCTGCAACGATTAAACGAATGATCGGAGAGACCCATCGTGCTAATGAAAAAGCTGTATTCCGAGGTTCTATCTAACGTATTTAAATTTTTACTGGCGATTCTCGTGTCTTTGTCCACATTAAATCTGCTTGGCACGATCGTATATTCCGTCAGCGAGAACGCCTACATCGACTACGTCTACGATTTGAACGCGATCATCTCCCTGTTCGCGACAATCCTGTATTATATCGTGCTGGTCGTCTATCTAGTGTGGATCTACCGCGTACATATGGATATGCAAAGCCTGTTCCCGTTCTTCTCCCGCTCTCCCGGCATGGCGCTGGCCTGCAATATGATCCCGTTCTTCAACATCTACGGGATTCCATCGGTGTTTATCCGCATCGGGCGGCAGTTCGACGGCACGCCTTCCACCTCGAGGCAGGGCAAGTTCATTATCGGCATGGTGGCTCCACTTATCCTTTTATACATTTCGACCACTGCCGTCAACCGGTTTGCGACCGGGCTCGACACCGAACCAAGCACGACGCTGCTGCTCGTATCCGGCGTTCTGACCACGGCGCTGTACGCCTCGTATTTGACGCTTTGCGTCCAGATATCGAAAGCGCTGGCCCGATCGGCTCGGCAGACCGCCTCGCCCGCGCCGGACCTGGCCGACACCGCCTCGCCGCCCTCTACCGGTTCCCCAGCCTAGACGCGGCTGAAGCACCGGAAAGGCGGCTCACTTCCGGCTGCTCCGCATCGCGGCCAGCACCTTCACGCCGGGCTCGCCGCCTCCGGCCAGCCGGTCGTACTCCGCCGTCTCCCGCGGGACAAGCGCCAGCCTGCCCTGCGAATCGAAATGCAGCCCCCAGCCGTATTTCTTGGGCAGCATCGACGCGCGCAGGCAAGCCGTCGGCTTGGAGAAGAACTCGGCGCGCAGTTCCGCCTCCCGGGCCTCCAGTTCCTCTTGCGGAATTTCCTTATGAAGAACGTGGGTCTGAAAAAGCAGCTCCTCCTGCGTATACTTGTACGGATTGTTCGCGACGAGATCGTACTCGATACTCGGCTTCGTCCTGCCGCTTTTCTTCTCCGGCGGGATGATGCCGCGCTCCGCGGAGCAATCCGGAGCTACTGTAATGAATGTGTCGTAATAGTTCCAATCCATCGCCATTATCGTCTCCTTCTTCGCTTCTCCCCTTCATTATAAAGGACAATCACTGACAGATACGGTCAGCGATTGTCAGCAGACAGCAGCTCGAGCAGTTCCCGCCAATCTACGATTCTCGGCATATCCATATGCCGGTTGTAGGCGTTGTCCTTCACGTAGGAGGCGACCTTCAACTCGCTCAGCGTCTCCAGAACCTTCGGCTTATCGTCAAAATAATAGTCCAGCTCCAGCTCGCGAATAATGTGGACTTTGTCCAAGTCGTCCATTCCGCAGTAGAAGCGCTCCTCCCGTACCGGGAATCCCGCCTCGATCAGCGCCAGCTTCGTGCGCTCGCAATGCTCGGCTTTCCTGGCCGTCACGTAATACACTTCATGCCCGAGCCTCTCGAGCTCCTGCAGCACTTCGACCGCATCGGCGAACGGCGGGGCGGAATAGTAGATTTCGTCCCGGTGGCGATTCCACATCTCGCGTCCTTCTTCGGCCGACAGCCCGAACGCCTCGTGAATCGGGATGCAGGTTAACGCATGGAAAACCTCAATCTCTACCTGCCGGTTCAGTTTCGCGTTGTAAGTCCGGAACGCGTGCTCCCGCAAATTAAGCAAAGTGTCGTCGATGTCGAATCCGAACCTCATAGGCGATTTTCTCCTTTGTGTTAGTCCGCAATGAGATTATATCATGATCCCCGGTCCGGAAAGCATTCAAACCGCCCCGGCAGTTAAATATAGGAAAATTGTCTGCGTAAATCTTCTGGAGAAAACGCAATCGGCAGTTGACGAAATCTGCAAATGTTGGTAATATACATTTAATCCTATATAATTAATCGGAATTAAACGTCGTACCTACCAGACCGCTGAAGGTATCTCGCTATTGGCGCATCGCGCGCTTAAGGCAAGATGCCTTTTTGGCGTATCCGGACGGTCTCAAGCTCGGAAAAAACCATTTCAGGAGGAATCCACTATGACGGCAGAAAGACAGCTTCAACCCGAAACGTTGGCAATTCACGCAGGACAGCAGATCGATCCTACGACTTACGCTCGGGCAGTTCCGATCTACCAAACGACTTCGTACGGCTTCCGCGATACGGACCATGCGGCCAGCTTGTTCGCGCTGCAGGAGTTCGGCAACATCTACACCCGCGTCACCAACCCGACGTCCGACGTGTTCGAGCAGCGGATCGCCGCGCTTGAAGGCGGCGTAGGCGCGCTTGCCACCGCATCCGGCCAGGCCGCCATCACCTACTCGATTCTGAACATCGTCGGCAGCGGAGACGAGATCGTATCGGCGACGAGTCTGTACGGCGGCACTTATAATCTGTTCCAGCATTCCTTGGCCAAGCTGGGCATTACAGTTCGTTTCGTCGATCCGTCCGATCCGGAGAACTTCCGCAAGGCGATCAACGACAAGACCAAAGCGCTGTACGCCGAGACGATCGGCAATCCGAAGGGAGACGTGCTGGACATCGAGGCGGTCGCCGCGATCGCGCACGAGAACGGAATCCCTCTTATCGTCGACAATACGTTCCCGAGCCCGCTGCTGCTGAAGCCGATCGACTTCGGCGCAGACATCGTCGTTCATTCGGCGACGAAGTTCATCGGCGGCCACGGCACGACGATCGGCGGCGTCATCGTCGATTCCGGCAAGTTCGACTGGAAGGCCAGCGGCAAGTTTCCGGGCCTGACGACTCCGGACCCGAGCTATCACGGCGCGGTATTCACGGAAGCGGTCGGCAATCTGGCCTACATCATTAAAGCCCGCGTCCAATTGCTTCGCGACTACGGCGCGGCCCTCTCTCCGTTCAACTCGTTCCTGCTGCTGCAGGGGCTGGAGACGCTGCACCTGCGGATCGAGCGCCACAGCCAGAACGCACTCGCCACGGCGAAATTCCTGGAGAGCCATCCGGCCGTAGAATGGGTCAACTATCCCGGTCTGGAAAGCCATCCTTCCTATGATCTGGCGAAGAAATACTTGCCGAAGGGCCAAGGCGCGATTCTCAGCTTCGGCATCAAGGGCGGCGCGGAGGCCGGCAAGAAAGTCATCGGCGCGGTGAAGCTGTTCTCGCACCTGGCCAACGTCGGCGACTCCAAGTCGCTGATCATCCATCCCGCCAGCACGACGCACCAGCAGTTGTCTCCGGAGGAGCAACTGTCGACAGGCGTGACGGAAGGACTGATCCGTCTGTCCGTCGGTACGGAAGCGATCGACGACATTCTGTACGACCTCGGCCAAGCGATCGAAGCCAGCCAATCTTGACCCGATCCGCATGTCTCCCCAAGCACGCCAAGAGCCGTCCCTCGGATCATCTTCGGATGATCGGGACGGCTCTCCCTTTTTCCGACGCCTATTCTTCACTTCATGCCGCTCAGCGCAATCCCCCGAATGATCTGCTTCTGGAATACGAGAAACAACGCGATCAGCGGAAGGATGGAGACGGTCGCACCGGTCATGATCAGAATCCAGCTTGCGGAGTCCTTCAGCTCGCTGGAGAAGTAGAGAATGCCTACCGGGATCGTGAACCGCTCCTCCGTCTGGAGCACGATCAGCGGCCAGGTAAACTGGTTCCAACTGCTGATGAACGTCAGAATCGTCAAGGCGGCAATGGCCGGCTTCACCAACGGTATCGCGATGCGCGCCATGATCCCCCATTCGTTCAGACCGTCGATGCGGGCCGCGTCGAGCAGCTCGGACGGTAAAGACTCCATGAACTGCCGCATCAGGAAGATGCCGAAGGCGGTAATGATGCCGGGGAACAGCACTCCCCAGTACGTATCGGACCACCCCAGCTCCGTAGCGATCAGGTACCAAGGAATGATGAGCATCTCCGTGGGTACCATCAGCGTGCTGATGATCAGCAGGAAAATGACGCTTTTGCCGACAAAAGAAAATTTGGCGAGCACGTAGCCGACCATCGTATCGAAGACGATAACGGTGGTCACAGTGATGAGCGCCAGCAATACCGTATTGCCAATCCAGGAGAAGAAAGGGGCTTTCTCGAATATTTCGGCGTAATTGCCGAACGTCGCCGTCGCCGGTATCAGCCGCAGGCTGTACAGGTCTTGAGGGAGCTTAAACGAAGTGGCGATCATCCATAGAAAAGGAAAAATGACGACAAGCGTGCCCAACGTCAGCACAACGTAGCTTGCGAGCGAGCCCAGGCGGCTTCCTGACGGACTGCCGCGCGCGGGGACGCGAGGGGCGGCGATCTGCGTGCTCAAAGTCGTCGGCCTCCTTTTATAATCGTGGTTAGTATTCGACTTTGCGTCGGACGAGCTTGAATTGCAGCAGCGTCAGCGCGAGAATCATGACGAACAGAATGACGGTCGCCGCGGCGGCGCTTCCCATCTGGAAGCGCTGGAACGCAAGCGCGTAGACGTGAAGAACGATCGTCCTCGTCGAATTAAGCGGCTCGCCGTTCGTCATGCTCAGCACCTGCCCGAACGTCTGCAAGTACGAGATCGCGCCGATGACGACGGAGAAGACGATGACCGGATTCAACAGCGGCAGCGTCACATGGCGGAACCGTCTCCAAGGCCCCGCTCCGTCGATCGCGGCGGCGTCGTAATACATGCGGGGAACCCCTTCCAGGCCGGTAAGGAATACGAGCATCTGGAAGCCGATGCTCTGCCAGATAATCGTCAGAATGACGAGATAGATCGCTTGCCGGGGGGGATTGAAGGAACAGTTGCGGCTCCAGCCCCAGGCCGAGCAGCGTCTCGTTCAGCCAGCCGTTGCGCATCAGAATCCAGCGGAACACCCAGCTGACGGCGACCGCGCTCGTCACGTAAGGAATGAAATAGATCGTGCGGAACAAGCCGCGAAACCTCCGAACGTTATGCAGCAGCAGCGCAACGGCAAGGCCCACGGCCAGTTGCCCGGGAACGCCGACTGCTACGTAAATCAGCGTATTGACGATCGACTTGCGGAACACCTCATCTTCGAACAAGGCGGTGAAATTGGCGAAGCCCACGTAGGGCTTCTCCTGCGACAGCAAATCCCATTCCCGGACGCTCACGTTAAACGTGTAGAGAATCGGAAGCAGCCTCGTTCCGAGAAAATAAAGCAGAGGAAACGCCAGCACCAGATAGATGAAGACGTAACGCTGCGTCCGGTACGAGAGCCGGAAGCCGAGCAGTTCCCGGCTCTTGCTGGCGGTCAGACGAATGGCCTGCGCGATCATGACGGATTATCGCCTCCGTTGGCCGGAAGACGGCGCGGGGGCGAACCCCGGGCCGTCCGTCCCGCGTTTATTTTTTGTCCTGCTTCGCCCAGTAGTCGTCGTAGATTTTTTGGGTTTTCGCCACGAGATCCTTGAACGCCTGCTCCACCGGCACGTTGTTGAGCAGCACCTCGTTCGCCGCGTTCACGATCAGCGAGCGCTCCTGGTTCTCGTCGATGAAAAAGTGCGCCTTGCTGTAGTCGAGCTGCTTGATGAACGGCCCGAGCTTCTCGTCTCCCGCGTACTTGTCCTGAGATCCGACCGCCTTCTGCGCGGGCAGCTCCCCGACCTTCTCCACCCATTTCTCCTGGACTTCTTTGCTCGTCAGGAATTTCAGGAACTCCTTGGCCGCTTCCAGCTTCGCCCCCTGCACGTTCTTCGGAATGGCGTTCGCCCAGAAGGACGCCGGCGCAGACTGACTCTTGTACGCGGGCAGCGGAGCGATGCCGTAGTTCAGATCCGGAGCGTCCTTCTTGAACGATCCGAGGCGGAACGAGCCGTCCACGTTGATCGCCGCATGCCCGGTCTTAAAGGCGTTGCTGTCGTCGTTGTAAAATCCGTTGATGCCCGTCTTGTGCGTGATCGCGAAGTCGAGCAAGTACCGGAACGCCTCCAGGCCCGCCGGAGATTCGTCCCACAGCACCTTCCTGCGGTCCTCGCTCAGATCCTGTCCGCCCGCTTGCGGCAGCAATCCGTCGCGGAACCAGTGATGAAGCTGGGAGCCCGGCTCCCAGGCGAAGCCTTCGATAACGAATTGCCCTTTGGCGTCCTTCTCCGTCAGCTTCTTGGCCGACTCGACCAGCTCTTCCCAGGTTGCCGGAGGCTGCGCGATCTGGGCTTTGGCGAACAAATCTTTGTTATAGAACAGCGCCAGCGTGCGCACGGCCGTCGGAATGGCGTAATACGCTCCGTCCAGCTTGGCGGCGCTCACGAGCGGGTAATAGTCGCTCTCGATCTGCGCCGGAGGGAACGCGTCCTCCGGAAGAGGCTGCAGGTAGCCGGAGGCCACGTACTGCGGCAGCCAGCCGTAGTACAGATTGATGATGTCCGGACCTTTGCCGGCCGGAACGAGCGTCGCGACTTTCTGGCTGTATTGGTCGTACGGGAAATTCGTCTGCTTGACGGTGATATGCGGATGAAACGTCTGGAACTCCTGGATCAGTTCGTTGATCAGGTCGACCTTGGCCGGGAACTCGTACTGCCAGTATTCGATCGTCACCTTCTCCGCGCTGGCGGAAGGAGACGCCTCCTCCTTGGCGGAAGCTTGCGGCGATGCCGCTGCGCTTGACGACGGGGATGGGGACGGGGACGCGTTGCTTCCCCCGTTGTTGCCGCCTCCGCAAGCCGTCAATACGATCAGGAACGCCGCGAGAACAAGCGAGAACTTTTTACCTTGACGCAAAGGTTGATTCATTTTCTTCCCTCTCCTTTTTATCCGAAATGGTCGATGCATTCGGCAGCCCCAGCAGCTTTCTCGCGTTGTCGCCGAAGATCGCCTCTATGTCTTCCTCCGGGAAACGGAGGTCGCGAACGACTCTGACTTGATCCTGCAGATAGCGATAGTGGTACCCTCTGGGAAACCCCATCGAATCGGTGCCGAAAACGATGCGCTCCGCGCCGATCAGCTCGCGGGTTTTGCGAAACAGAATTTCAAGATTCAGCTCGTACGGCATCCATCTCGTCCATTGGTTCGAACCCGACGTGTCCACGAAAACGTTCGGGCAGCTCCAGCACAGATGGAGCAGTTCCCGGAAGTAACCGCACCCGAAGTGGGGGACGATGAACGGAATGTCCGTGAACTCGCGCGCGACGTTAAAGATCGCCAGCGGGTTGATGTTCCGATGCTCGACAATGCCGCCGGCATGCCCCAGCATCCCGAAGTGAATCAGCACGGGCAGCCCCCGTTCCGCCAGGAACGCCCAGACCGGACGGATCGACGGATCGTCGTACGAGATCGGCGTCAGCGGCCCGAACTGCTTGTAGCCCTTCAGGCCGAGCTCGTCGACCGCCCGCTTCAGCTCGGCCAGCGCATCCGGCCTTTCGATCGGGTGTGAGGCGAAACCCGTGAACCGGTCGGGCGCCCTCGCGATCTGCTCGGCCAACTCGTCGTTCGTCGGTCCGGTCAGAAAATTCATGCCCCCGATGCCGTACTTATCCAGCTCATCCTTCCAGCGATCGGCCAGCGGCCTGGCCTCCTCTTCCGGGTCCGCCGCCGCGGAGCCAAAATCCCAGGTCAGCCTCATCCGCTCGGCCCGTTCCCTGCCGTACGCCGCAATCTGATCATGCGCTTCGTACAGCTTCGGGAACGGATAGGGCATATGGCCGTGGATATCGAACACCTTGAACCCGCCTCTGAACATCGGCCGTTCCTCCTCCCTATCCGCGCGGCTGCAGCCAGGCGGTCAGTATGGCGTCCAGATCGGCGGCCCTGCCGCTTTGAAGCTCCCTCTCCCGATCGAGCCACGCCTTCTCGCTCTCCCATCTCTCCTCCTGCTCGCGCAGCGCCCGCTCCGCCTCCGCCGGACTCGGCCCTCCCCGCAGCTTGCGCACGGCTACGAAGTGCGCGGGATCGAGCGCCTCCGCCAGTTCGTCCGCGGTCAGATGAACCTCGCGGCCGATTTCGGCCTTAGAGGCCGCATTCAGCCGTTCCGGCGTCAGCTCCCGAACGGTCAGTCCTTCCGCGGCCGCATCCCGGACCAGCCTCGAGACGATGCCGTGCGCGGCCCGGAACGTGACGCCTTCCCTGCGGACGAGCGTATCCGCCAGTTCCGTCGCCGTGGCGAAGCTCGCTTCGGCGCGGGATCGCAGCGCCCGCTCGTTCACTTCCAGCGTGGCGACGATCCTGCCGAGCAGGCGATAGACCGTCTCGAGCGTGCGCTGACTTCTCCAGGCGTAGGGCTGGAGATCGTCTTCGGTGTCGACGATGTCTCCGAAGGGCGTATTGTGGATCATCGTCGATACCGTGGCGGCATCGCCCGCGCAGCTCGACAGCAAGGAGCGCGCATGCTCGATCGATACCGGGTTGCGCTTCTGCGGCATGATCGAGCTGATCTGCACGAACGGATCGGCCGCCCGGATCGCCGCGAACTCCTGCGTGCTCCAGAGCAGCAGCTCTTGGACGAAACGCCCCAGATTTACCGCGGCCAGCGATGCGGCGCTCGCCGCTTCGGCGACGTAGTCGGCTCCGCTGACCGCGTCGTACGTATTGTCGATAACGCCGCCGAAGCCGAGCAGCTCCGCAACGCGAAATCGGTCGATCGCGAACCCCGATCCCGTCAGCGCGGCCGCGCCCATGCTGCTGCGATTGCAGTTCGCGTAGGCGGCCCGGAGCCGGCGAAAATCGCGGGTGAGCGAGTCGGATACGGCCAGGACGTAGTGAGCCATCGTCGTCGGCTGAGCCTGCTGCGTGTGAGTGTAGCCCAGCATCAGCGTGCCGACGTGTTTGCCGGCGAATTCGGTCAGCCGGCGTCTCAGCTCGAGGCCGGCGTCCAACGTTCGCAGCAGCTTCTCCCGCAGCGCGATCCGGTAGACGGCGATGCCCATGTCGTTCCGGCTTCTGGCCAGGTGCAGATTGCCTGCAGCCTCTCCCGCCGTCTCCGCCAGCTCGTGCTCGACCTCGAAAAACAGATCCTCGAACCTCCCCGTGTATCGGTTCGTTCCCAGCTTCTCCAGATCGAGTCCGAGCAGCGCCGCCGCGACGGCCCGCGCCTCATCGTCCCCGATCACCCCCTGCTCCGCCAACATGATCAGATGCGCCTTGTTGACAGCGTTCATCGGCGCCAGCAACTGCTCCTGCGCCTGCCGATAAATCGGTTCGAGAATCGCCTTGGCGTAGAAGCCTGTGGCACTCTCGTCCCCTTCCGCCGTTTCTCGTTGCCTATCTTCCACCTGCGTGCCATCACCCGCTCTCTCGGCCAATCGAACTTTATGCAAACAAAAAAGACCAAACCTCTAGCTTGTTTGGTCTCCAGTGAACTGGTCGATATTTATTAATTCCGATTGGTTTAGTTGTCATTATAATGTCTCATTCTAGGCGTTGTCGTTTGTTATGTCAATATCAAATTTGGAAAAAAATGAATCCGCGCGGCGTTGACCGCCCACGCGGACTTATTTCGCTCACACTTCGCCCCAGTAGATTTCGGTGACGTAATCGAAATTGACCGTGCCGTTCTCCTGACAGCGATCGAACAGATCGCGAAGCTCCTGCATCATCGGCTCGTGGCCCGGCTGTCCCGGCTGCGGGCTGTACGAGGAAGAGAGCAGCCGTCCCGCGACCCCGTCGAAGTCAAACACTTGACGGTTGCGGAATCGCGCCTCGGTCATCCCGTCCGGTCTAAAAAAGTCAACCAGCATCTCGCGCGAAATATTCCGGTGGTTCACCTGCCCGTAATCGGTTCCGAGTCCTTGAAGCAGCCGCTCGTAGCCTTCGAGGAACGGCGTCCCTTCGGTCAGACGCGTGTTCCATACGAGAATCGCCTTGCCGCCCGGCTTCAACACTCGGTGAAACTCCCGCTGAGCCGCGGTCCGGTCGAACCAGTGAAAAGCCTGAGCGCACACGATGTAATCGTACGAGGCATCCGAGAGCCCCGTCTCTTCCGCCGATCCGGGGACGGCTTTGAAGCGCGGATTGTCCCGCGACGCCTCCAGCGCGGCTTCCCGCATCGCCTCGTTCGGCTCCACCGCCGTCACGCGGCTGCCTCTCTCGAGCAGCAGTCTGGAGAAAATGCCGGTTCCCGCCCCGACGTCCAGCACCTCCGACGCCTCGCTCAAACCGACCGTCCCGTACAAATAATCGATCGCTTCCGCCGGATAGCTCGGCCGGTACTTCGTATACGTATCGACTCTGCTGGAAAACCGCTCTTTGCTATTCATCTCCGCTTTTCCCCCATTCCAGAAATTCGATCCGGTTGCCGAACGGATCGTTGACGAATGCCCGCCGCACGTTCTCCGCATCCCGGGTGTCGTCCGGGGCAATCGCCACGCCGCGCTCCGCCAGACGCGCAAGCAGCGCGTCCAGGTTATTCACCTCGAACGCCGGATGAGCCTTGAGCGCCGGAACGAAATCCTTCTGAACGCCGATATGGACCTGATGCGCGCCGCATTGAAACCAGACGCCGCCCCGTGCGCGTAGACTGTCCGGCTTCTCGATCTCCGGCCAGCCAAGCACGCCGCCATAGAACGCCCGCGCCTCCGTCTCGCATCCCTCGTAAGCCGCCAACTGCACATGATCCACGCCCAGAAAAACGAATGACATGACTGCCCAACTCCTTCGCTCCGTGGTTTCATTTGGTGAAACAACGTTTCATTTTATACGAAAATCATACCCGATTCCGGGTTAGAAATCCAGTCTGATCCTTTGGCCGGTACGAGCGACCATGGCGCGAAAATCGCCCGAGCCCTCCGCAAATCCGTCGATTAAGCGAGCGAAGCGCTCGGGTTTTTGGTAAAATGGAAAACGCGAGTTAGAGAGCGGGGGTTGGAAATTGAACTACATTATTCTCGATATCGAATTTAACGGGCGGAAGTTCGCCAGCGATTTGCCCATGGAGGTCATCGAGATCGGAGCCGTGCGGCTGGATGAGTCGCTGAAGGCGGTGGACGAATTTTCGTCGCTGATCAAGCCGGTCTACTTCTCCAAACTAAACAGCTTCATCAAGAAGAAAACGGGAATTCCCCAGCACGAGATCGACGTCGCTCCGGGATTCCCCCAAGTGATCGCGGAATTCGAGAAATGGCTCGGAGACGTCGACTCGTTCCTGCTCGTCACCTGGGGCGGCGAGGACGTCAAGCGAATCATGTTCGACACGCGCATGCACAAGCTGAACGAGACCTACTGGACCGGTGTCCACTATTTCGATCTGCTGAAAGGTTATTTGCGCTATAAGAAGGTGACGAACGACGTCAGCGTCGAAGCCGCGCTGCAGGATCTGGACATCGTCGCCGAAGGCTCCGCGCATCGCGCGCTCGACGACGCGCGGATGACCTCCGAGGTGTTCCGCAAAATTTTCTCCGACCTGAACTTCGAACTGAAGCAGCAGTATAAGGACCAGTTCTCCAATTCGAAGGAACGGAGACTGGTCAAGAACGCGGTTCGAACGATGCTGGCGCAGAAGAAGCCTCAAACCTGGGAAGCTTTCGTAGAAAGCTATCTCGGCGAGAAGATTCCGCTGACCGATCCGAGGAAAGCGGCCGAGCTGCGCGACTATTTCCATTCCGAGCTGGACAAGAAAAAATGAACGCGAAGAGGCTGTCCCATAAGCACTTTAAGTTGCTCTGAAAGATAATCGACGATCAAGGTGCAAGGGGGATGTGTCTCCCTTCTTTTTCTATCGATCATCTCTAGCAACTTTACTTAATGAGACAGCCCTCTCCTTTGTTCGGTTACGTACGCGACTCCATCCGCCGCTCCAGTTCCCGTACGAAGGCGTCGGGTTCGTCCATAGCCAAGTACAGGCGCTTCACCGGCTTGGGCATGAACATCATGCCTTCAGCCTTTTCTTCCCGGCACAGCTCGATGCAGACGTTAGGCGTGCCGAGAACGGGACCGAGGGCATGCTTCATGTCCTCTCGTTCCGGGTGAAGCTCGACCGCGCTGATGACGCCCGCAATCGAAGCCAGCGGGACATCCGCTTGAATGCGCAGGCCGTACCGCAATCGCAGACGGTCCTCATCCAATCTCACCGGCTGGAGGACGGAGGCCCGGCAATCGGCCCAGATCAAGGCCAACAGCCATAGATCGGCGATCGTCAGTATCCAGGCCGCCCAGGGCGACCACTGCGAGACGAGCAGATGGAGGGCGACGGCTTCGAATACGATCACCTTGGTCAAGAAGGCGGCGTACAAAATCTGGTTCGTTTTTTTATGATAAGTGAATGTAAGCTCGGAGCTGTCTCCCGTCTTCGCCCGGCCTTTCCTCCAGGAGAATAGCAGATAGTAGACCATCCCGATGTCATGATGCACGATCGAGGCCAACTTGCCTCCGCCACCGTCGGAACCGGTTCTCAGCGCGATGCGCCAAGCTTCCATCGTATCTTTCTCCTCCCGGGCGGCGACCCGGTAGCCTTGGATCAGCTTGTATACGACTCTCGCTTCGAAGATCACGAAAGCGAGCTCCGCAGCAACGATAACCGCTTCGACCGGCCACGCCGACCCCCACACCATCGCCCTCTGTCCCGGCGGCACGAGCACCCACACCGCCGCCGCTCCCAGCAGCGGCAGCGCCATGACGCCCGCGATCGAGCGGCCGCGGCGCCGCAGCACCATCACCCAGTAGAAGAACGGAATAACGAGCATGAAGTCCACCATCGCGGCATACACGAGCATAGGCTCCTCTTCGCTAAGCGCGAATACGCGCAAGGTCGCCAAGTTCGCGGCAACGATCAGAAGCGCGATAACGACAAAACCGGAAGCGGAACGCGGAAGTCTGGATGCGACCATAGGTCACCCTCCTTATCGGCTGCTAGGCAAAGGACGAAGTCGCCCCGGCAAAAGTCACGAAAGCGATTAGAACGATAAGCAGCAGAATGGCATAGATCGCCGTGCCGACGATTCCGCAGACGAGCCCCGCGATCGCCATGCCCCGCCCCTGTTCTCCGTTTCTCTTGATCTCCTTCAGCGACAGCGACGCGAATACGATGGCGACGATGCCGATCAGAAATCCGATATACGGAAGCGAAACCGCCAGAATGCCCAGTACGAGAGCCACGATGGACTTCCCGTTCGTCTTCGGCGGCGTATAGGCGGGCGGCGGAGGAATATAGTCGTAGCGCTGCGAATCGTGCTGATGATGGTCCAAGGTAAATCCTCCCTGTTCATATGAATATATCCATTATACTCGATCGGGAAGGACGTGAGCATTCAAAATTCGTAAGCTGCGGCATTGAAGCCGACCCTGCTTGAGATGATCGATAGACCAAGCGACTCCGCGCGGTTACAGCAACTCCGCCGGCTCTTTCGCGGCTCCAACCCGACTCCGCACGCTTACAGCGATTTCTATTCCGGCTGAAGGGGAGGACGCCATCCCCGCTGCAGTTCGCCGATCGAATAGCCGAAGTCCATCTGCAGATGAGGATAATCGGGGAACGACTTCCAATCCCCTCCCCACGAGAAGCCGAGCTTCTTGGCGATGTCCACGACCTCCATCCAGTCCGACTGCCCGTTGCCGTTGCCGTCGTACTTTAAATCCCAGATGACGTCCCCGCCCGGAATCCGCAGCGCGAAATCGATGGCCAGGCCGTAGTTGTGATAAGAGCCCCCGCCCTTCACCTGCGTGACGATCGCCCCTTCCTCGCCGCGCCCTTTCCGATACAGAGCGTTCTGCTCCTCCTCGCTGCGAAAATCGTCGGTAATAACTACGTCGATGCCGATGGCTTTGCTCTGCGCGACGAGTCGGTCCCGGTTTTCCGCGACGACCGGATGCAGGCCCGTCACCGGCGGCACCTCGCGAAACCATTCTATCGGCAGCAGCCTCTCTATCATTTTGACCTCTATCAGCGCATAGATCACCGCGGCAACCGCCAGGACTGCCAGCAGCGCCCGTCCTTTTCTCCGTCTCCTCGGCCTCGACACTGCGGCCTGAGCCCTGAAAGCTCCAGTTTCCCTGTTTATTGCGTTCATATGGTTTTCCTGCCTGCTCCCGATTTGTTTTTTATTTCAGAGGTACCTTATTAGGGTAACCAATCCTGGCGGCGATATCCTTAATTTTCTCTTAATCTTTCAGCAGCCGGGACGGAAAAAGAGATTGCGAGAGTGCAGGGCGGTCCCCTGCCGCCGGAGTTTCCGTTTGCGCGAAAATTCGTTAAAATAGACGTTATGGCAATCGAGCATAGAAGGGAAAACGACGCACAATGATGATCAAACCAAGAACCCGCGGCTTTATCTGCACGACCGCGCATCCGCAGGGCTGCGCCGCGCAAGTCCGTCAGCAAATCGATTACGTCCAGGCACGACCGGCAATCCAGGGGCCCCGCAACGCGCTCGTGATCGGCGCATCGGCAGGCTATGGCCTCGCGGCCCGCATCGTCGCCGCATTCGGCGCGCGCGCCAATACCGTAGGCGTCTACCGGCAAGGAGAACGCTCCGGGGGAAGAACCGCGTCCGCGGGGTGGTACAATTCCGCGGCTTTCGAGACGGCGGCCCAAGAGGCCGGGCTGAAGTCGTTCAGCGTCACGGGAGACGCGTTCACGGACGAGACGAAAGCGAAAACGGTCGATCTGATCCGCAAGGAGCTCGGACAGGTCGATCTGGTCATCTATAGCGTAGCCACCGCTCGTCGGACGAATCCGCGCACGGGAGAGACGTCCACGTCGGTGCTCAAGCCGATCGGACAGCCTTATACGAACAAGACCGTCAATTTCCATGACGGGGAAGTAAGCCTGGTAACGCTGGAGCCGGCTACGGAGGAAGAGATCCAAGCGACCGTAGACGTCATGGGCGGCGACGATTGGCAGATGTGGATCGACGCTCTGCGGGAGGGAGGCGCGCTCGCCCCCGATGCGACGACGATCTCGTACTCCTACATCGGGCCGGAGCTGACGCAGGCTATCTATCGCCAAGGCTCGATCGGACGGGCGAAGGACCATCTGGAAGCAACGGCGAAGCAGCTGCACGAACAGCTCGCGGCAGGCGGCGGACGCGCTTACGTTACGGTCGGCAAAGCTCTCGTCACGCAGTCCAGCTCGGCGATTCCGGTCGTTCCGCTCTATATCTCGGCGCTGTACAAAGTCATGAAGGAGAAAGGCATTCACGAAGGGTGCATCGAGCAGATGTACCGCCTGTTCGCCGACCGCCTGTACGCTGCGAACGCGGACAGCGTTCCGGTGGACGAGGCGGGCCGCATCCGGATCGACGACTGGGAGATGAGAGAGGACGTTCAGAAGGAAGTGGCCGACATCTGGAATCGGATCGAGACGGCCAACATTTACGAGCTGACCGATCTGGAAGGCTACCGACGCGAGTTTTTCCAGCTGTTCGGCTTCGAGACGGACGGCGTCGACTACGAAGCGGACGTCGATCCGGGCGTCGTCGTCCCGAACGCGATTTGATCTTCGGCTCGTCCGAATAAACTTAAGGGGCTGTTCCATCCGGAACAGCCCCTTAGTTTATTCAGACGGACGAGAAGACGAGGAAACGTCGGAGTCGCCGTCCACTTTGAAATGGCCGACCGCTTCCCTCAGCGATTCGGACACCTCAAGCAGCTGCCGAGAGGTGCGCGCCAGTTCGTTCAGCACCGCCGTCTGCTCCTCCGCCATCGCCGACATCTGTTCCGTGAACGCGGACGTTTCCTCCGTGATGCGCCCGATCTCTTCGGCGGAGCGCACGACGTTGCCGCTGCCGGCCGCGATTTGGCCGATGGAAGATGCGGCTTCGATGACCTGCGCGGTCAGGGCGTCGACGTTGCCGACGATCTGCCGTACATTCGTCTCCGCATCGCGGATGGCGGACGTTCCGGCATATACCGTTTTCGAGCTGTCTTCGATCAAGCGTACGATCGTCTCGACGTCTTCGTTCATGCGCTTGAGCGTCTCTTCGATATTGCCCGCCGACCTGGCCGTCTGATCGGCCAGCTTGCGGATTTCCGCCGCGACGACTCCGAAGCCCCGACCGTGCTCGCCGGCGCGGGCGGCTTCGATCGTCGCGTTAAGCGAGAGCAGATTCGTTTTCGTGGAAATGTCGCCCATGTATTCGACAATCCCGAGAATTTGGCCGGACTGCTCCGACAGCTGCAGGACGCTCTGCTGGATGTCCGTGAACGCCCGGTCGATCTTGGCGACTTCCTCCCGCGTCTGGTCCAGGTTCCGGCTGCCGCTCTCCGCGGCGGCCTGCGTCGTTCTCGCCAGCTCGGCGACCTGCCGGGTGCCGCTTGCGGCAAGCTCCAGCCCGCTCATGTTCTCCTGCATGATGGCCGTGATTTCTTCCGTCTGGGAAACCTGGTTTTCCGCCCCTGCCGCCACCCTGCGAACGGCCTGGATCACTTCCCCATTGATCTTGACCGTTCCGGCGGTGCCGTCGCCGACCTGTTCGGACACGGCGTAAAGCCGCGAAGCCTGTCCCTGGATCAGGCGCATCATCGTCTGCATGGAGGCGAGCAGTTTGTTCGTTTCTTCTCCCAACTCCCTCGTCTCGTCGGATGCCTTGACCGCGATGCGCCGGGTCAGGTCGCCTCCGGAACGCGCGATATCGGCGAGCGCGGACGTTACCCGCTTAATATTGCGGGTAATGTTGCGGGATATCGTCCAGGAAAACGCGATCGTCAGCGCCGTCAGCACCGCGGCCGTTGCATAGAGCAGCGTGCGCAGGCTGTCGTTGGCTTCTATTAAAGATGCGACGCGCTTCTCCGTGACGTACTTCTCGGATTGGCGAAGCCGAGAGAGCTGTTCCTTCATTCCCGTCATCGCTTGCTTCCCCGGATTTTCCGCGAAAAAACCGACGGCCTCCGAAGGGTTGTTCTTATAGGACAATGTCTCCGCGGCCTTGTCGGAAACCGCGTACCAACGCTCCATGGCTCCGGCCACGCCCGTCAGGCGATTCGTTTGATCCGCATTGCCATCGAACAGCGTCTTCAGCGCGTCGTATTCGCGCTGCCACTTCGCTTTCTCCCCTGCGTAGGTCTCGAGATCGACTTTGTCCCCGATGATGATCTCCCGATACAGAGCCGTTTCCATGTTCGCGGCGTACTTATCGAGCAGGTGAGTCGTTTCGTGAATGCGAAGATCCCGGTCGGAAAGCGACTCGATCTCGCCCTGGAGAGATCGGATCGTTCCCGACACGACGAGCAGCGAAGCCCCCAGAAAAAGCAGCAAAACGATGTAGCCCAGAGTAATCTTGTAGCCGATTTTGAAGCGAAATCCGGTCAATGCCATTCCCTCCCTGCCGCTTAAGCCCGCGGGTCAGACTCCTTCTGCTCCTGAACGTAGCGATTGCGGAGCGAGCCGATCCCCTGCACGCGAGCTTCCGTCACGTCCCCGTCCTTCAACCATACGGGAGGCTTCCGTCCCAGCCCGACTCCGGGCGGCGTCCCCGTGCTAATGATGTCGCCAGGCATCAGCGTCATCGTACGCGAGAGGAACGAAATCAAATAGGGAATGTCGAAGATGAGATCTCTCGTGTTGGCCTGCTGCATCGCGGAACCGTTCAAGATCAGCGACAAATCCAGCTCGCCCGGATCGGAGATCGCGTCCTTCGTCACGATGCAGGGGCCCATCGGCGCGAACGTATCGATCGCCTTCCCGCGGGTCCACTGCCCTTCGGTCAATTGAATGTCCCTGGCGCTGACGTCGTTGACGATCGTATAGCCGAACACGGCCGCCATCGCTTCGGCGGGAGATACCCGCTTCGTTTTTCTTCCGATCACGACCGCCAGCTCGACTTCGTAGTCGCATTGGGAGACTTCCTCGGGAATGATCACGTCGTCCTCGGGGCCGACGATCGAATTCGCGTATTTCGGAAAAAGCACCGGCACCTCGGGAACCGCCATATTCGACTCCGCCGCATGATCGTAATAGTTGAGGCCCACGAAGATCATTTTCTCGGGATTATGGATCGGGGCCTCCAGCCGGATTTCCCCGAATTCGTAGAGCTCTTCGGCGTAATCGGCCAGCGCGCGGTTAAGCCCCGCAGGATCTCCGCTGGCCGCCGTGCGCTCGATCCACGCCTTCATCGAAGTCGCTTCGCGCACCGCAGCGACCCGTCCGTCCTCCCGCCACACGCCCAGTCTCGGTTCTCCTCCCGGCTCCGCGCGCTTCGTAAATTGTACCAGTCTCACACCCGCTTCTTCCTTTCCTTCGATCCGTAATTTGGATAACGTCGGCGCTCCGGCCGACGCGAACGTTTAGAGCACAATCTCTTTCCCCTGCCGCGAGGACCTGACGATCGCCTCCGCGACCTCGACCCCGTGAAGCGCGTCCTCGAAGGAAACCGCGGTCGGAGCGCGACCGTACAGAATACACTGTCCGACGTAGTTCAATTGATCGGCGAGACAGCCGATGACCCTGCCGCGCTGCCGATGGTGAATCGAGACGTCGGTCGTCCCCCGGCCGGTTCCGGTCCACGCCTGTACGCCGGCAAGGCCCGCGTCGAAATGCGCGATGCCCGTTGCGCCGATGACCTCCGTATAATCGTTGATGGCGATGCCCGCGGCATCCGGCGTCATCCAATTGCTGTGCAGCACGGCCACCGTTCCGTTCTCGAACTGCAGCTGCGCCCAGAGCACTTCCGGCGACTCCTCTCCCGTAACCGAGCAGCCCGTCGCGTACACTTTTTTCACTTTGCTGTCCGCATACCAGATCGCCTGATCCAAATCGTGAATCATCAATTCGTAGACGGTGTGCGTACGGCGGTACGTAGCGAACAGGCCGTTTTCCCGCGATCTCTTCAGGTAGATGCTGATCGGCTTTCCTATCCGTCCGTCGGCGATAATCTGCTTGATCTCCGCATACTTGGGCTCGAAACGGAGCAGGTGGCCGGGAATGACATAGCGGCCGAACTCCCGGGAAGCGGCCAGCATCCGTTCGGCCTCCTCGGGAACCGTCGTAACCGGCTTCTCGACGATGACGTGCTTGCCCGCTTGAAGGGCCAGCAGCGTCGGCTGCAGATGGTTGCGCTCGTAAGTGACGACGCTGATCAGCTCGATGTCCGGCTCCCCGGCCAGCATTGCATCGGCATCGGTATAGACGTTAGGCACCCGGTACTGCTCTCGGGCGATGCGCAGCCGTTCGGGATTCGCGTCGCATACGGCAGCGACCTCCGCGAACGGCAGCTGGCCGTACGCTTCCAGATGGCTCAGACCCCAGCTTCCGAGGCCGATGATGCCGACTTTTAACTTCTTCATGCCTGTTCACCGCCCACTGCCAGAAAAATTTTGCCCGACTTCACGCGCCCTCCGACCAAATCCCGGAACGCGTCCCCGCCGGCCGACAGCGGACGGATCTCCGTCCAGCCCTCCTCGGTGACGCTGCCGTTGATCAGCAGGTCGACGGCGTCGCGAAAATCTTGCTCGTTGTAGCAGAAAGAGCCCAGCAGCTCGATTTCGCCGCGAATCTGGGCGTTGATCGGCAGCACCGTATCGTCGATGCCCAGCCCGATATTCATCACCGTGCCTCCGGCATTGACGATCGACATGGCGGCCGTACGCGTAGGCTGGAAGCCGGCCGCGTCGATGACGACGTCCACGCCTTTCTCTCCCGCGATGCGGCCGATCGCTTCCCGGATGTCCGCAGACCGCGGATTGATCGTGGCGTCTGCCGCGACCTCAGCCGCCATGTTAAGGCGCTCGTCCTGCGTATCGAGCATAATGACCCGTTCCGCGCCGAGCAGCTTCGCCGTCTTGGCGCACAGAATGCCGATCCCGCCGGCTCCGAACACGACGACATTGGCGAATGAATGGCGCTGCATCGCTCGCCGCGTCGCCCGCAGCGAGCAGGCAAGCGGCTCGGCCAGGGCGGCGCGGAACGGATCGAGGCTCTCCGGCACCGGAACGACGCTGGCCGCGGGCACGGCCACGTATTCGCCGAACGCTCCCGGACGATGAATGCCGACGATCCGGCGAACGGCGCACAGCTGGGTATTTCCTTTGCGGCAAGCGGCGCACGTTCCGCAATGACGCAGCGGGTTGACGACCGTCTTCTGGCCGACGCTGAGTCCGGCCGCGCGGTTGCCCAGTTCCACGATCCTTCCGCAGAACTCATGCCCCATGACCAGCGGCGGTACGCGCAAGCTGTTATGGCCCAAATAACCTTCGATTTCCGATCCGCAGATTCCGACCGCCTCCACGCGGATCAGAACTTCGTCCTCTCCCGGCGCAGGCCTGTCTAGAGAATCCATATACTCCATGTTCTCCGCAGCCGTCCATACAAGTGCTTGCATAATGGGTTTCTCCTCCGATCCATGCGGCGATATCAATTCGAATGGTCCTTGCCCGGCTCCGCCTTCTCCTCTTCTTGGAGCTCGACCGACAGCAGATTGACCAGCCGGCGGATGTCCGCCGAGTCGTTAAAGGCGTGAATCGAAGAGCGCAAGCGCTCGTCCCCGCCCATCACGTAGACGTTCCGGGCGGCCAAGCGGGCGGCGATCCGTTCCGCGCCGCCATGCGCGAAGCTGATATTGCCGGCGCGGCGCGCCGGATCGTCCGGCGTCATGACCTGAAGTCCGAGGGAGCTTAACCGCTCGATCAGCTGCGCGCCCAAAGCCAGCACGTGGCGTTCGATCCTGTCGATGCCGGTTTCCAACAACAGCCGCGTGGCGCATTCGAGCGCGTAGACAGTAGGATAGCTCGGATAACCGAGTTCAAAACGTCTGGAGTCGGTATGCACGGCGTAAGAAGCGAATCTGTCTCCCCCGGGGACTCCCGCTATGCTTCGCCAGCCGACGTAAGTCGAAACGAGATCTGCGGACCGCCCCGGATTAAGCGCCAGAATGCCCGCGCCGTGCGTGGACAGCAGCCACTTGTAAGAGCTGCACACGAGAATGTCCGTGTGGCGGATATCCACCGGCACGACGCCCAGCGATTGGGTCGCGTCCAACAGCATCAGAGCGTTCGTCTTTCGAAGCTCATCGTAAAGCTTGACGTAATCGATCCTCGTGCCCGACAGGTAACTGACGTGGCTCGTCATGACCAGCCGGGTGCGTTCGTCGACCAGCTCCAGGATCGCATCCGTCTCCATTCCCCAGCTGCTGTGCTTCGCGACCCGGACTTCCACGCCCTGCCGCTTCAGAGCCAGCCAGGGAAGAACCCCCGAAGGAAACTCGAGGTTGTTGATGACGACGTTGTCTCCCGGACGCATCGGCAGCGCCTGCGCGACCATCGAGATCGCCTCCGACGAGTTCGACATCAGGGCGACATTCTCCGCGCTTCCCCCGAACAGCAAGGCCAGGTTGGTTTTGCAGGCCCATTCCGCCTCCGCGTTCCGCTCCCGCCCCCCGGGCCCCTTCGAGCGGGCGAGCATATATTCCGTAACGGCCTCCAGCACCTTCCGGTGCACGGGCGCCTCCGCCCCGCAGAAAAACCACGAGCTTCGGTCCAGACCGATAAAGTCGTTCTTATCCCACAATGCTTCCATCATTAAAACCGTCCCTTCCGGCGCGGATCGCCGTTCGCGTCGTCTATAAATTCGGCGGCAGCTCCAGCCGGCTGAAGCAGTCGTGCGCTTTCCCGATATGCCGGCCTGCGTTCGACAGCAGGAATGGGCCATGCCCGGGATACAGACGGTCGATGTCCAGTCGATGCAGTTTCTCGATCGTACGGGCATACTCTTCGATATGGCAATCCCAGACATACTGCAGAACGACTCTGCCTCCGGCGAAAACGGCGTCCCCCGCGAACAGGCTCCGCGTCCCTTTCTCCCCATCCCACAAAAAGCTGATATGCCCCCGAGCATGTCCCGGGGTGTCGACGACCCGGAGCCCGATGTCTCCGACGAAGACCGCGTCCCCTTCGCCGACGCATCTCGATACGGGACAAGCCGGGAAGGAAAAATCCGGATCGTATACTCCGCCGCGCTTGGCGTGATTCAGGCTGGTCTTGTCCATGTCCCCCGCCTCCAGCCACGGAGCCGCATCCCTCGAAGCGACGACCTCCAGGCCATATCGGTCGTGAAAATAGGCGGCACCTGCCGCGTGATCGCCATGAACGTGAGTGAGCAGCAAATACCGGACCCGTTCCATCGCAAATCCGCTTCGCTCGATGTTGGCCACGATCCGCTCCGGCTCGATTCCTCCCCCTGCATCGATCAGGGCGCACTCGTTCCCGCCGTCCAGCAAATAGACGTTGCAGTCCATCGACTCGCTCAGTTCCATGCCGTACTTTCCGCTTCCTACCAAATATACGCTTTCGCTAATGTTCATCCGACGTCCGCTCCCGTCCCGCCGTTAATTGCCGGTGCCGGCGATGCATTCGATTTCTACGCGCATGCCCGGCGGGAACTTGCCGATCTCCACTGTGCTGCGAGCGGGCGGATCGACTTGGAAGAACGCCGAATAGGCTTCGTCGTATTCCGCGAACCGATCCAGATCGTCGATAAAAGCGGTGACCTTCAGCACTTGATCGAGCGACGATCCGGCAGCCTCCAAAATGCGGCCGATATACTCCAGCACCAGCGTCGTCTGCTTGCCCATATCCCCGGGGTACTTCACCGTCTTGCTGCCGAGCTCGAACGGGCACGTGCCCGCGACGTAGATCAGATTGCCGTATTTGACCGCCTGCGAGTAGCTGCCGGCCGGCATCGGAGCCTGCTCGGTGCGAATCATTTCCTTTTTCATCCGTTGTCCCCTCCATCGCTATCTTCGGTGGCGTTCATGCCCGGAAAGACCGGGCCAATTCAACGTAGAAACGCGTCGCCTCTTCGACTTCCGACACGAGCACCCACTCTTCGGGAGAATGCGCCTGATCGATGGAACCCGGTCCGTATACGATCGAAGGAATTCCCTTGATGCCCTGCAGCTTGCTCGCATCGCTCCCGTAGGTTTCGCCGTAGAGACCGCCCGGCAGCCCCAGTCGCTCCGCCGCCGCCCGGGCGGCTCCCACGATTCCCGCGTCATGGGGCGTAGCGAGCGCGTAATCCAGCAGCAGCCGCTCGACCTCGGCGCGAATGCCCTGCCCGGCGCAGAAAGCTTCGAGCTCCCGCTCGATGCCGGCCATGACCTCCTCCGGGTCCTCCCCCGGAACGATCCGGCGATCGACCCGAATCGTACAGCGCTCCGGCACGATATTGATCTGTTCTCCGCCCTGAATCGTGCCGATCGACACGGTGGCGGCTCCGCACAGCGGATCCCGGATATCGGCCAGGCCCGGAGCCATCCGTTCCGAGATATGGCGGACGATCTCGGCCATGGCGACGATGGCGTTCTCCCCCTCGTGCGGAACGGAGCTGTGCGCGGCCCTGCCGAACGTATGCACCGCGAATCGGACACAGCCTTTGTGCGCGACGACGATCTTCATCTCGGTCGGCTCTCCGACGACCGCCCCCGCGACCGGCAGGTCCAGCTCCAGAAACTTCAGCAGCCCGCGAAAGGCGTGCTCTTCGTCCACGGACGCGCAGAGCACCAGGTCCGAGCTTAGCCGCTCCGGCTCGGCCGCGCATTCCTCCAGCGCGACGATCATCGCCGCCAGCGACCCTTTCGTATCGCAGGCTCCTCTTCCGTAGAGCTTTCCGTCCCGCCGAACGGGCTCAAGAGGCCGGGGCATGCTGCCGAGCGACACCGTATCCATATGCGCCTCGAACAGCAGCACCGATTCGGGATGCCCCGAACGCAATTCGACGATCAGGTTGTCCCGGCCGTCCAATACCTGCTGGCGGGTTACCCGCAATCCGGCCTGAAGACAGTACGCCTCGATGAACCGGGAGATCGCCATCTCCCCCTGAGCTTCTTCCCCGTAGTGGGGATTGACGCTCTGGATGGCGATCAGCTTCTCCAGCAGTTCCACGGCTCGCCGGCTCATGCCTTCGCTCCCTCCCGTCCGCGAATCGCGGCGTTAGGTTCGGCCCGGGCGATCTTAGGCCCCCATTCCAGCAGCCATTCCCACGGCAGGCTCTCGCCTCCGACGATATAAGCGGCGTCCTCGTCCGGCGCATACCGCTCTCCCAGCCGTTCGGCGAACATCTTCCTGTATTCGTTGATCACCTGAGGGATGTAATATTCCCCAATGGCGACGCCCGTCCAGCGATGCTCCTTGGTGTCGAAGTAATGCTCCTTGATCAGCCTGTAATCTTCCTCGGCGTGATAGAGCGCGCGGTCGGCCAGCCTCTCCAGCCGCTCCGTGTCGTTCCGTCCCCGGTCGCGCTCGTCAAGATAGCGATTGAAGAAGATGCCGGCGCGAATGACCTCTCTCATCCGCAACGCCATGATCCGCGTCGCTTCCGCAGACTCGCGCTGAAGCGACGACAGTCCCGGCGTCGCCAGAATCGCTTCCAGATCGTCGAGCGCACTCTCGGCGGCCATCTCGCAATCTTCCAGATACCGCCGACCATCGTCGCCGATATATTTGTTCGGCATGAACGGGAAGGACGGGAGCGTGTCGCAAATCTGCGTCTCGTGAATGCACGGCAGCGTTCGGATCAGCCGCTCGTAGCGCGCCCCGTTGACCTCGCCGAACAGATGCCGGGCCGCGTGCGCCAGAAACTCGCCGTGATTGTGCGACCAGGCGTTCCACCCATACTGCGCCGCCGCCATGAAGAACAGCTCGTGCCCGTACCATTCGAAGCCGTAACCGTTGATCCCCTCGCATCCGGTGTTCACGGCGCCCTGGAATTGGGAGATGTCGTTCCATAGATGCTGGAACGCGTAATTTTTCAAGCTGTCCGGGAACGTGTCCGGAATGAGGTACGGGATGCGGCCGAGACTGGCCGCGAAGCCGCTTCCCTCGCAGTTGCGGGACCAGATCCGCTCGGGCCCGAACACCTCGACCCATTTCAGGAACTCCCGGTCGTCGTCCTCCAGCCCCGGCGCCCAGAACAGCTTAACCCTCTCCGGAAGCTTGTCCCTCCATGCTTCCAGCACCGCCCGCTCCTTGACGATCGGAGGCTCGCGCAGCCAGCGGACGGCGATCATCGTCTCCGGTCGAAGAACCTCTTCGTAAGCCCGCAGCAGCTCGACCGACACCGAATGCTTGGCGTCGTTGGGCGGCAGGTGTCCGTACTTCTCCTTGCACGCCTCGCATTGGCAGAACCACTGGACTTCCTCGCTCTCCTCGAAGACGAGTCCGTTGAACCCGAGCTGCTCGATCCGCTTCACGCTGGCGATCAAGTAGTCGCGAACGTCTTTTCTCGACGCGCACAAGGAGTCGTAATTGTTCACATGTCCTTGGTCCAGCAGCTCCCGGCTCAGTTGACCCCTGCTCTCCGGATGCGCTACCGGATAGCCGCCGCTATACGAGTTGAGGCCGATGTAAGCGTACATGTCGATGCCTCTGTCGTTCGCGTAACGAATGATTTCTTCCAGAAACGGCTTGCGGAGGTTAGGGTGGGTAAACGATACCTCGATCCAATCCCCGATCTCCTTGGACCAGGTTTGCACCTTCAGATCGCGCAGCACGGTTTCCGGATACTCCGGAAATTCGAACGGCCAGTAGCCGTACATCACGAGATTAAGCGCATTGATCTTATGCCTGAAGCACCAGTCGACAAACGTCTTCCAGCGCGCTCCTTCCCACAGCTGCGTGCCGAAGCCGGCGCGGGCGAACCCTGCGTACCAGGTCAGAGTCGGCGACACGATCCGCTTCCGCGCGTCCGGCCCGTCGACGATATCCGCTGCCGGCAGCGCGCCGTCCGGCGATTCTTTCAGCAGCGAGAGCAGCGTGACCAAGCCGTATAACGCGCCGATCCCTCCGCCTCCGTATATGACCGCGCCGCCGTCTCCGATCGTCAGCCGATAAGATTGCTCCGGATGGGCCTGTTCTTCCAGCCGGCCCCGCGTGTCCCGAGGGACGGATTCGCCTGCCGCAATCGCGAGATCGGCTTCCGTTCGGCCGAACGCCGTACGAATCTGTCCGAAGCCCGCCTCCCGCAGCTCGCTCAGGACCACGTCGGTCTGCGCAGCGGTAAGTCCTTCCATGTATACCGTGATCGATTCCCTCCGGAGAACGACTTCCCCTTCCGCCCGAACCGCGCTCTTCGGCACGGGAAGCAGCGAGTAAGTGTACCTGCCCAGAGCGTCGCTCATAGCCATAGCCTCCTTATTCCGTAAAAATCGCGGTAAAAGACGGGCATACGGAGGTTCGAGCCGTCCGTATGCCCCGATAGCGGAGGCCATCGCCCCGCGGAACGTTACTCCGCCAAATATTGGCCGATATTGTCTCCGGTAATCGGTACGTAATCGACCAATTCCTTTTTCTCGAACTTCTCGCCCTTGATCAGTCCGACGGCAACCTCAACGGCGCGTTTGCCCTCAGCGGTAACGTTGTCCAGAACGGTCGCCGCCAGGCGTCCTTCCTTGACCGCCTTCATGGCGTCCGCGATGCCGTCAATGCCAACGACGATAATGTCCGAGCGGCCAGCGGCTTCCACCGCCTGAAGGGCTCCCATTGCCATTTCGTCGTTCTGCGCCGCGATCGCCGAAATTTCCGGAAAGCGCTGCAGCCAGTCTTCGGTGATGCTCATCGCTTCGTCGCGATTCCAGTTGGCCGTCTGCTCGGTGATTTTCTTGACGTCGGAATACTTGTCGAACAACGCTTCCTGCAGGCCGGCGCCGCGCGTAATCTCCGCGGAATGGCCGATCTGGCCTTGAAGCAGCGCCACGTTGCCTTTGCCGCCGAGCTTGTCCGCCAGTATCTCGCCCATCATGACCCCGGATTGCTTCGGATCCGTTCCGACAAATACGTCGTAATTCTCGTTCTCCGTGTACGTAATGACCTCTACCAGCGGAATACCGGCTTTTTTTACCTTGTCTACGGCCGGACTCGACCCGACGAGATCGACCGCGTTCAGAATGACCGCGTCGACTTTCTGGGCGACCAGCGTATCGACCTGGTTCAGCTGCTCCTCGATCTTGTCCTGGCTATCCATTACGACGAGCTCGACGTTCAATTCGCCAGCCTTCTCTTGCATCGACTCCACGAGCGACTTGATGAATTCGTGCGACAGTCCTTGCGCGGCCACGCCGATTTTATAGCCTTTGCCGCCGGACGCCGCCTCGCCCCCGCTTGCCGAGCTACCGGCATTGTTCTTGCCGCCGCACCCCGTCAATACGACGGCCGTCACTACCCCCGCGATCAACCACTTCCACGCCGACTTTCTCTTCATACCCTTTGCTCCTCCCATGTCGCTTTATGATCTATACAATCAGATTCGCCCTTGAGGGCGCCCCTCTGATTCCCCGGTCAGTTGCGCTTGGCGCGCTGATCCAGAATGACCGCTCCGGCAATGATCAGACCTTTAATGATCTGCTGCCAGTACGACGAGACGTCCAGCAGATTCAATCCGTTGTTGATGACGCCGATGATCAGCACGCCGACGATGGTGCCCAGCAGCGAGCCTCGTCCGCCGAACAGACTGGTTCCGCCGATGACGACCGCGGCGATGGCATCGAGCTCGTACCCCATGCCGCTGTTGGGCTGTCCGGAGCTGATCCGGGAAGAAAGCAGAATGCCGGCCAGTCCGGCCAGGAAACCGTTGATGACATACACCCAGATTTTGACTCTGTCCACGCGTATGCCGGAGATTTTGGATGCATTCTCGTTGCCGCCGATCGCGTAGACGTAACGGCCGAACTTGGTTTTGTACAAAACGATGCCCATAACGGCGGTTACCGCGATGAAAATCAGGACGGGAACGGGGATCGGGCCGATATAGCCCTGACCCAAAAATTTGAACGGATCGGAGTTAACCACGATCGGTCTGCCGTTCGTGTAGATCAAGGCGATGCCTCGGGCAATCGTCATCATCGCCAACGTCGCCACGAACGGCGCGACGTTCAGCTTGGCGCTCATCGTTCCGCTGACTCCTCCGAGCAGGCCGCTTGCCGCCACTCCAGCCAGCAGCGCCCAACCTACCGCTCCGGGATCATGCGCGACTATGCTCGTCGCGATAACCGCCGCGACCGCCATCAGCGAGCCGATGGAAAGATCGATGCCCGCCGTCAAAATAATGAAGGTCATCCCTACGGCAAGAATGCCATTGATCGAAACCTGGCGAAGCACGTTCATCAAATTGGTGACGGTCAGGAACGTGTCCGAGACGAGGCTTAAAATGACGACCGCGCCGAGCAGAATCGCGATCAGACCGTATTTGCGCATCATTTCCGAAGAATTTCCGTCCTTGACGAACTTCTGCCGTAATGCCGGCATGCCGCTAAGCAATGCGTCCACCCCCGAGTGCACATTCCAAGATTTGTTCCTGCGTGATTTCGCCCCGAAGGAATTCTCCGCGAATTTCCCCTTCGCCCATGACCAGAATTCGGTCGCTCATGCCCAGCACCTCCGGCAGCTCGGACGAAACCATCACGATCGCCAGCCCCTCCCGGGCGAGCTTGGACATCATGCGGTAGATTTCCGCCTTGGCTCCGACGTCGATTCCTCGCGTAGGCTCGTCCAGAATCAGCAGCTTTGGCGAAGTCAGCAACCATTTGACGATGACGACCTTCTGCTGATTGCCGCCGCTAAGCGTCAGCACTTCCTGCTCCATCCGGTTCATCTTGATGCGGATTCCGGACAGCATGTCGTCGCACGCGGCCGCTTCGGCCGACCGCGAGACGAACGGGCCCGCGCTGATCCTCGACAGGCTTGACAGCGTCATGTTCTCGCGAATCGAACGGCTGAGCACGAGCCCAAGCTCCTTCCGGTCCTCGGTGACGAAGGCGATGCCGTGGCGGATCGCGTCGCTCGGATGCTTGACCTGGATTTTCTCTCCGGTCATCAGAACCTCTCCGCCGTCGGCTCGGTCGATTCCGAACAGCGCGCGCATAACTTCGCTTCGTCCCGCTCCCATCAGACCCGCGATACCGAGGATCTCTCCCTGCCTAACGGAGAAGGAAATGTCCTTGAAATGGGGAAGGCGCGTAAGGCCGCGAACCTCGAGCACCGTTTCCCCGATGGACGCTTCTTCCTTAGGATAGATCGCGTCCAGCGGCCGACCGACCATCATCGAGATCAAGCCGTCGACCTCCGTCTCGCGCGTATTCCGGACGCCGATCAGCTTGCCGTCGCGAAGCACCGTTATCCGATCGGTAATCGAGAAGATCTCTTCCATTCTGTGAGAGATGTAGACGACCGGAACGCCCTGCCGTTTCAGCCTCTCTATCGTCTGGAACAGCGTCTTGACCTCGTTCTCGGACAACGCCGACGTCGGTTCGTCCATAATGATCAGCCTGGCGTCGTAAGAGATCGCCTTGATGATCTCCAGCATCTGTTTCTGCGCCACGCTGAGCGTACCGACCTTCGTATTCGGCCCGGCGTGAAACTGATACTCCTCCAACAGCCCCTTCGTCTGCTCCTCGAGCTGTTTCTTGCGGATGAACGGCGTTCCTGGATACCTCGGCTCACGACCGAGAAAAATATTTTCCGACACCGTCATCTCGGGAATCGGGTTGAGCTCCTGGTGAATCATCGCGATGCCGAGATTCAGCGCCGCTTGCGGATCGGCGATCTGCACCTTGCTTCCTTCGAATTCGATTTCGCCTGCGTCGGGCTTGACCAGCCCGGACAGAATCTTCATTAGAGTCGACTTGCCGGCCCCGTTCTCGCCCATCAACGCGTGAACCTCGCCCCTGCTGACTTCCAACGACACGTCGTCCAGCGCCTTGACTCCGAAATACGACTTCGTGATGCCCCTCATCTTTAACACGATATCGCTCATGACCCGCCCTCCCCCGGAACAATCAGAACCAAAGATGGGCCCCGAAGCCCTCCGTCTCGTCTTCCTTCAGGTCCATGCACTCCCGGTAAGAACGATAAATATGCTTGCGCATCGTCAGCTCCGCCTTGTCCGGATCGCGTCCCTTGAGCGCCTCAATCAGTTCGGCGTGCTGCTCCACTTCTTTCTCCTTCGTGGATTCGTTTCCAAGAATGCGGTTGACCAGAGCAATCTGGAAAGAAATCGACTCATAGGCATGCAGCAGCCGAGAGTGCTCCGACAGCTTCATAATCGAATGGTGAATATGCAGCGATTCCTCCAACAGAGTGCCGATGCCATCATCTGTAACCTTCACCTTCATCTCTTCATAAAAGCGTTCCAACTCCGCGATCGCTTCATCCGAGGCGATTTGCGTGGCCAACCGGATGGCCAGCCCCTCGATCGAAGCCCGAAGCGAGTAAATTTCGAAAATGTCGCGGGCGCCCAGCTCGTTCACGACCGGACCGCGATTGGGCACGAGCGTGACGATTCCTTCCCCCGCCAGCTGTCTGACCGCTTCCCTTACCGGCGTCTGGCTGATGCCGAGCTCGCGGGCGAACTTCGTCTCGACGATCCGGTCTCCCGGATTCAGCTTGCCGGCAAGAATTTCTTGCTTGAAATACTCAACCAGATCGTGGCCCATGTTCTGCTTGTCGGCAAAATATTGCCTTGAGATCGTCTCCTTCAACTTTTCATCCCCCTCATTCGAATAGAAGCGTTCACTCATTTTGCGCATCCATCATTCTATATTATATATAATATATTATATAGAATCTTTTTGGCAATAAAAAAAAACAGCTATTCTATGCTGCTTAACGGCGAAAATAAAGAAATAGCGGCGCTTGGAAGTTTTCCTCGCACCGCTGTTTCTGATTTCTGGTAGATTGAGCCTTACTCTTTCACGCCGCCTAGCTGCAAACCCGAGACGAAATGCCGCTGCAGGAACGGGTACACGAACAGGATCGGCACCGACGCGACGATCGTGATGGCCGCCCGGATCGACAGTGGAGTAATCATCGTGGCGGTGTCCTTGGCGGCCGTAGAAGACAAGCTCGGATTGGCGTTCGAATTCACCGTCGAAGAAAGCAGCTTCATGAGCTCGTATTGCAGCGTGCTCAACTCCTGCCTGGACGAGGCGAAAATGAACGTGTCGAACCAAGAGTTCCACTGCCCGACGGCCGTGAATAACGCGATCGTCGCAAGGACGGGCGTACAGAGAGGCAAAATGATGCTTATGAATACTTTGAAGTCGCTCGCTCCGTCTATCTTGGCGGATTCGACCAGGCTTTCCGGCAGCGAACGAATGTAGGTGCGGACGACGAGCATATTGAACGCGCTGATCAGCCCCGCCCCGGCTCCGGGGAACAGAATGTAGACAAGGAACGTATTCAGCAGGTTCAGATCCTTGATCAGAAAGTACGAAGGAATGAGACCGGCGCTGAAGTACATCGTAAGCACGAAAATCAACGTCACGGGCTTGCGAAATATAAACTCCTTGCGGCTGATCGTATACGCCAGCATGGCCGTCAGGAACACGCTGACCACCGTGCCGATCACGGTCCGGGCCACGGACACCCAGAACGCGTCGAACACCTTCCCGCTTTGGAAGACCGCTACGTAGTTTTTGAGCGTCCATTCCCGGGGCCAAACATAGATGCCGCCCCGCGTCGTGTCGATGCCCGAGTTGAACGAGATCGCCAGCGTGTTAAGAAAAGGATACAGCGTGACGACCACGACGAACAGCATGAACAAATAGTTGAACGTATGGAACAGAAACGGCTCCGTTTTGAATTTATACCTGACCGTTTGCATGCGGAGCCCTCCTTATATGAGTCGCTCTTCGCCGAGACGTTTGGCGATCGTATTCGCGCAGTATAACAGCACAATGCTGACGACGGTTTTGAAAATGCCGGCCGCGACGCCTAGCGAGTAGTTCCCGATTCGCAAGCCGTACTTCAGGACGAAAATGTCGATCGTCTCCGACCAGTCGAGCACTTGTCCGTTGCCGAGGAAATATTGAATGTCGAAGCCGCCGCCGTTCAAAATCCAACCGACGTTCATGATCAGCAGGATGACGATAACCGGCCTTATGCCGGGCAGCGTCACGTTCCAAATTTTGCGAAAGCGCCCCGCTCCGTCCACCTCCGCCGCTTCGTACAGGGACGGATCGACGGATGCGATAGCCGCCAAGTAAATGATCGTGTTCCAGCCGACTTCTTTCCAGACGTTGGTCATCCCGACGATGCCCCAGAAGTACTTGCCTTCACCCAGCCACAGAATCGGTTCTTTGATGATATGGAGCTTCATCAGCACGTCGTTGATGATGCCGCCTTCCGTAGACAACGCCATCGAAACAAGACCGGTCACGATGACCCAGGACAGAAAGTGCGGGAGATACGAGATCGTCTGGATCAACCGCTTGATGCCGGTTTTTTTGATCTCGTTCATCAACAACGCCAAGCCGATCGCCGTGACGAAGCCCAGGATAAGCGAGATGAGGCTCATTGCGATCGTATTGCGCAATACCCGGGTGAAGCCTTCGTCCAGGAACAGAAACCGGAACTGATCGAGCCCCACCCAGGTCTGATTGGTAATGGAGAAGCCCGGCTTGTAGCTCTGGAAGGCCATCAACCAGCCCCAGATAGGAGCGTAGGCAAAGACAAGGACGTATAACAACATCGGGAAAGACATGAAGATCAGCTGCCGCTGGCGGATCACGCGGCTCCAGAACGATTCGGTCCGCCGTGCGGGCTGAGGTGCGATATTCATTTTTGGGACCGTTTGCCGCGTCATCGATTTCCGCCTCCTATTTCTAACGAGCGGAAGGCCGGAACATTCGCTCCAACCTCCCGTCTCCTTCGTCTTATTTACTGGTCCAATTTTCTACGCGCCACTTGAGCTGTTCGTTGACTCGATCGAGATAAGCTTTCGTATCCACCTTGCCCATTTGCGTGACGTAATCGTTCCATACGCTCTCGAAGTTTTCCGGCTTGCTCAAGATCGCCCTCGGCAAGAGCTTGAAATCCAGATCCTTCATCTTCTGGTTGGCTACTTTCGCCGGCGAGCCTTCGATGAGATCGATGTTCCATGCCGGATACGATACGCGGTTATCCGGCGGAACCGAGAAGAATTCGGTCCACGTCTTGCGGTCGTAAGCGGACAACACTTCTTTGTCGATGTCCTTCAAATTCGCGAAGAATTCGTCTGGCTGATTGGCTGCGCCATCGGCGTTGCCGTCCGGATATTTGCCCTCCAATTTAGGAAGATATCCCCAAAGCGATTCCGCTTTAAACTTTTGCTTCCAGGTAACGTCCTCTTGCTGCGTGCGCATTTCCGGCGTCCGGTAGTAGAGTCCGTTGTCGCCGACGAGGTAATCGACGCCTTCTTCGCCCCAGCTGAGGCGCTTCTGCCATTTCTCCGACAGCATCGTATCGATGAACTTGATGATTTTCACCGGATCCTCGGCATTAACCGTGATGCCGAAGCCGTTCATCAAGTTGATCGGCGGACGGTCCAGATAGTAGTCCGTCGTGTTCATGTCATAGACGAGCGGAAAGCCTACGTAAGTGCGTTCGAACTTGCCCTGAGAGACGAGCGAATCGTGGGCTTGCCCGAAGTTCCAGCGTTGCTCGAACATGCCGAGCACGCGGCCGCTGGACACCTTCGCCAAAAACTGGTCATAGTTTTGCGCGAACGCTTCTTTGTCCATCAAGCCTTTGGCGTTGATATCATTCAGCTTTTTGTAGTACGGCTTCGCCGTATCCGTAGCGGAGTATAGCGTTGCCACGTTCGTAACCGGATCGACAAGGACGCCGCCGTCGTTCGGATGGCCGGCCAAATGCTGCGGCGCGTTGCGCAGGCCCCAGTCGCGCCAGTCGAAAGCGAGCGCCGTGAATCCGATCGTCGGTTGACCGTCGATTTCCGGATATTTGGCCGCATAATCTTCGATCAGCTTGAAGTATTCGTCCAGCGTCTTGAATTTCGGATAACCGAATTCCTTGAGCACCGCCTTCTGGATGAAGAAGGCCGGACCGTAGTATTCCGTCGAGCTGAAGTCGCCTTGATAGACCCCGTAGTTTGGCATCCAGTAAATGTGACCATCGTCCGGATCTTTCAATTGTTCCCACACTTTTCCATAATGCTTCTTTAAGTTCGGCGCGTGCTGCTCGATCAGATCTTCCAGCGGGATGACCGCTTTGGCCGCCGTCAGCTTCGCATTCGCCGTGATCATATCCGGGTAATCGCCGCCGGCGATCATAACGCCGAGCTTCTGCTCGATATCGCCGACCAGATACTCTTCCTTCAGCGTCACGCCGAGCTGCTCTTTGATTTCCTTGTAGATTTTGTTGTCGTCCGTCGGGATCGGTCCCGTAGCAGCCGTAAACAAGGAGATGGTTAATGGCTCCACCGTCGCTTCGGGCGAGCCGGATTCGGACGGGCTGGCGGCGGGCGAAGAGCCGCTCGCGCTCGGAGAAGTCGAACTGCTTTCATTGTTGCTGCTCTTGGAGCATGCCGATGCGACGACACTGAACGCCAGAATCAGCATAAGCAGTCCTAAAGCCGTTTTTCTAGCACGAACCCCCATGTAAAATCCTCCTTAGCGGATGTGACGCAAGACGGCGCGCTTTCGCCTTGCTGAGTTCATGATAACGTTTTCTTGAATGCGTTTGCAATTCACGGATTAAATGGGTATCCCCCTTAAAAATCGGTTTCGCGTTCCGCTGGCTTGCCGATCTTCAACCCCTCCGAGGCCCGATACTCGGCCGGCTTTCGGCCCATCCGCCGATCGAAATGCTGCAGAAAATGCGGGTAATGCGCATACCCGACCCGCTCTGCAATAGCGCCGGCAGGCTCCGACGTGGTCCGGAGCTTCTCGCAGGCTTCGGCGATCCTCAAATCATGGATCCTGTCGAGCAAACCGCATCCGAACTTCTCTTGATAGGCTTTCCCCAGATAAACGGGGTTCAAATAAAACCGCGTCGCCACGTCCCGAATCGTGAGCGGGCTGCGATAATTATCCCGAACATACCGATCGACCTCGGCAACCGTGCTGCCGGGCCTGCTCTCGCGGATCGATTGCAACGCGGCGATCGCCTGCTCCGCGTACGAGAGAAGGCGCATCCGGACGGAAGCCGGTCCGGCGTCCCCTCCGACGGCCGAATTCGGACTCGTGCGGGAGCTCGGCCACAACGCCGGATCGCCGCCGGATTCGCGAATCAGCTTGCCGCATTGGACGGACAAGGAGCCCCCGAACAGCTCCGCCCACTCCAACGAGCGGCCTTCCGATTCCCGGAACAAGCGATCGATCAAATCCGCCGCCCGGGTCCGGTCCGCTTCTTCGATCGCTTGCAGCACATCCTTCATCCGCTGCGCGGTCAGAGCCGGCAGCATCGCTTCCCCGACTTCGCCGGCCTTCTGGCGGGAAGCGCGGCGGCTATCCAACCTCGAGCGGATTCGCTGCAGGGCCTCCGCCGCCTCTTCCCCGACGATCGGCTTCATCAGGTAGTGATAGACGCCGAGCTGCATGGCGCGTTTGGCATAGGCGAATTCCCCGTAGGCGCTAAGCACGACGATCTCGGGCGATTCTCCCTCGCCCCGCCCCCCGAGCAATTGTCCGATCAGCTCCAAACCGTCCATCTCCGGCATTCGGATGTCCGTCACGATGACATCCGGCAGAGCCTCGCGCGCCGCAGCCAGCGCCTCGACGCCGTTCTCGCAAGAGCCGCTGACGCGAAAGCCGAGCCCCTCCCAATCCACGAACATCCGCAAGCCCTCGATCGCCCACGGCTCGTCATCCACCAGAAGCACCGAATACATTTCTGCCCCCTCCTTCGTCTGCGGTCATGGCGGGAATCCGAAATCCGATCCGCGTGCCCTCGTTCGGACGGCTGTCGATGGAAAAATCGACCCGCTCCCCGTATTGGAAACGAAGCCGCTTATAAACGTTGCGCAAGCCCACGTTCTCGTCCGAATCGAGACTTCCGTTCATCAAGCTTCGGATTTCTTGTAACCGTTCCTCGTCCATGCCTTTGCCGTTATCTTCGACTTGCAAGTGTAAATAAGCGTCCGTTCGCCGGGCTTCGATCCGTATCACGCGCTGCCCTTTGACCACCTGCAATCCGTGCTTGCACGCGTTCTCGACAAGCGGTTGGATGCACATTTTCGGCACGAGGCAGCTTGCGGCTTCCTCTTCGATGTCGAACTGATAGTCGAAGCGATCCGCGAACCTGAACTTTTCGATCTTCAAGTACATTTCCGTAAAATGAAGCTCATCCTGCAGCGTAACGGGAGCGTCGGACCAGCTCAGCATCCGGCGAAGCAATTGGGACAAATTGCGGATGGAGTCGGTCACTTCCGAATAGCCGTTCTTCGCGCTGACGACGAGCAGGGCATTCAGCGTGTTGAACAGAAAATGCGGGTTGACCTGACTTTGCAGCAGCTTCATCTCGCCGCGAATCCGCTCCAGCTCCATATCCTTCTGCTGGATTTCGAGCTTATAGACATCGTTAATGAGCGACTCAATCTTGGCGGCCATCCGGTTATAGCTGCGGATCAGCCCGCCGATCTCGTCCTTGCCTTCCCGCAGTACGATCAAGTCGAATTTCTCATTCTTCGCTTTCTCCATATGGCGGGACAACCGGCGAATCCGGTAGTTGTACGAACGCAGCATGACGAAGATGAGCGTCGTCGGCAGCAGCGTGCTGACCGCGGCCAGCATCCAGATGAAACGGCTCGAGCTCTGGACGGCCGTCTGAAAGCGGTCTTCTTCCGCAAGACCGACCAGTTTCCATCCGCGAATATAAGATGGATTCCCAAGGGGACTTCGGAACGTCAGCTTGTCGTCTTCGCGGACGTCAGCCCCGGCAACGGGCTTCATATGCAGAGAAGAGGGGAACAGAATCCGATCCTGAGAATCCAGCAGGCGAAGCGACAGATACGGCTTCTCCTCTTCCAAGATTTCGTCGAAGCTGCTGGGCTTCAGATCGATACGCAAATATTTGGCATAACGCCCGTACAACGGGTAATCGTTCAGCTTGCGCACGATGCTGAAATAGTCTTTAATCCCTTTCGCGTTCAGGGGATCGACATCGGTGTACATGAGAACCTGGACGGACGATGGGGACGCGGCAGCCGCTTCGTACCAAGGGCTTCGCTTCGCCGCTGCATCCAGGAAGAAGTAGTTGCTTCCGCTCACGACTGTCGGATTTTCCGTAAACACCGAAATATTCTCGACGTAGGTATAGGCGGACATGAACGGCTTCATCTTGCCGGACAGCCCCTCATTGAAGATGTCGTAAAATTCGACGACATCGGTGTATTCCTTGTCCAGCACCTCGTATAACGTACGATCCGTCGCAACGGAATGACTGAGCGTGACGCCTCCCTCGATCATATTCATCGCTTTCTTGGCCGCCTGCTCAATCGTCATTTGAAGGTTATTCTGCTCCCGGGATTGAATGTGCTGAGACATTTGCCGGAAGAAGAGGACGTTGATCGTCAGGATCGGCACCAGAACGCACATCAAGTAGATCAGCGTGAACTTCCATTTCAGCGGGATGTTGTTCACGAAGCTGAGTCCGCCAATCGGATTACGCATGCGGGATGCCTCCTTCGATTCAGCCGTTCTTGTATTGGGATGGGGTCATGTTCATCCACTGCTTGAATTTCGCGGCGAATTGTTCGGGATCCGCATAGCCTACCTTTCGGGCGATGTCGGCGATTTTCAGGTCCGTTCGCCGAAGAAGCCGACGGCTTTCCTCCACCCGCGTGCGATGTACGTAGTCGAGGAAAGACACGCCCATCTGTTTCTTGAACAACTGACCTAGATAGGCCGGCTGAAAATGAAGCTTTCTCGCGATATCCCGCAATTGAAGCGGCTCGCTGTAGCGCTCCCGAACATACCGCGCCGCCTCCCATGCAGGTCCGGTCATGGACCGCTGCCGAGCCAATTGCTCCGCGACCCGTCGAGCGAACGACGTCAGGACTCCGGACCATCGGGCCGCCTCATTCGGCAGAATCGGAAGCGAGAAATCTGGTTCGTCTCCCGGAGCGGAGCTCGCCGTCTCTCCATCGATCACTTTCCAGATTAATTCGATCAACACGTTCGACAAGAATGCCTTCCCCGCCTTCTCGTCTCCATCGAACGCAAGCTCCAGCTGCCTGCACAGCCGTTCGGCCGCTTCGTCGATCTCCTTACCGTTGTCCCCCCGGATTGCCAGTAACAGACGGTCCTCCGCCTCGAATAGGGGATCATCGGCGTCCGGGAGCGTCCAAGCCGCTTCATCGGGCAAGGCAGGAAGTGGCAAACCCGCGGACTCGTCTCCTTCCGGTAACGACCACTGTCGGCGCAGCTTCCCAAGCGCGGCATGGATTTCCATGGTGTCGATCGGCTTCAGCCAATAGTCGAGCACTCCGTACGTCATCGCCTCCCGGGCCGAAAGGAAATCGTCGTGCCCGCTCAGAATGATGAAACGGCAGGGCACGTTCAAGGTCTTCGCACAGCGCTCGATCAACTGCATTCCGTCCATGACCGGCATGCTAATGTCCGTCACGATCAGATCGGGATTCAGCTCCCGGATCCGCTCCAGGGCTTCTTCCCCGTCGCACGCTTCGCCGCAGACGCGGAACCCGTGACTTTCCCAGTCGATCATAAACGTTAAGCCTTCCAGGACGAGAGGTTCGTCATCTACAAGGAGAACGTTGAAGATCGGAATCCACTCCCTTCCGAAAAAGTATTTTTATTATATCATTGTTTATGAATGCGGTTTCATTCGAAATCGTAACAACTATCGTCCTCCACGCGGTTTCTATGATACTATCTTAAGGATATAACCTATGCTTTTCTCCGTATCTATTGCTTTTCGCTCCTCAAATATTGCGATTTTTCGATCGATGATAAACTCCTTGAAAGGGATGAACGAGGATTGATCGAAATCTTAAACGGCACGAAGGAAACCGTCTCCTTTCACGAACATTTCGGAATACGGCTGTACCTGAATCACGAAGCGGAGAATTATCCCGTGCACTGGCACACCGCCGCCGAAATCATTATGCCGCTCGATAACTTCTACACCGCTATCGTGAACGACACGGCCTACGAGCTGCAATGCGGCGATATTCTCGTGATTCCGCCGGGCGAACTTCACGAGATCGTCGCGCCTGAGACCGGAGAACGGATGATTATGCAATTCGACTTTTCTCTTCTGTACAACCTCAGGGGGTTCGATTCTACCTTCCACCTGCTTCGTCCCTGTTACCTTGTCGAAGCAGAGAAGAGCGGCGAATTCGGACAATCGCTTCGCCGGCTGCTCCTGATGCTGAAGGACGAATATTTCAGCTCCTCTTTGTTGAAGGAAGCTTCGGCATACGCCCTGCTGATTCAATTTTTCGTTCTGATCGGGAGAAACCTCATGAACGGAGAATTCAAAGCCTCTCCGTCCAAAGGGCGGAATTATCACAAAAATATCGACACGCTTCTGAAGGTATGCAACTATATGAACGAGCATTGCACAGAGGACATTCAAGTAGAGGACCTTGCGAAATTGACCGGATTCAGCAAATTTCATTTTACGAGGTTGTTTAAGCAATACATCGGCATGTCCTATTACGACTACCTCAACCAGCACCGAATCATACACGCGGAGAAACTGTTGATCGACCCGAACCTATCGGTCACGGAGGTAGCCATGAGATCGGGCTTCGGCAGTCTGGCCACCTTCAATCGCGCCTTCAAAGCCTACAAGAAAAGCACGCCCACGCAATACAAACAGCTTCACAACAACGGCTGCAACGCAAGTCATCGGCCTATTTCCGCCGTAAAGGAGCCCTTACATCGTGAGCCGTAAAATAAAATTCAACGATCAAGTTGGTTGAGCTTGGGTGAAACCCGCGACTAAGGGCTAAGGCCAAGAAAGCGCCTTGGTGCGCTACCCCAAGCTGCGAGGCTAAGGCCAAGAAAGCGCCTTGGCGTCAAGCGCCCGGGGCTGCGCATAGTACGCTAAACCCGTCAGTATTAGATTGCCCCCATCGTTACAGGAACGAATGAATGCCTCGCAAGCGGAACAAGCCCAGCACCTGGCCGACGGTCATGCGGGCCGAAGGCCGGAAGTCGTCGCCGAGCAGATAGCGGAGCATTTCACCGAACAGATACGCGCTCTCGGGGCGTTTCCAATCCGGCGGCGAACGGAAGGCCAGCGTCGTTACGAACAGGCTTCCTTGCCCGACTTGAGCTTCGAACACGCTCGACAGCCGTTTGGCCCGGTTGAAGTTGTCGACGATCTCGACGATCGGCTCGACTTCCGGCACCGTATCCAGGCAGATGGCCGGGGTTCCGTTGAACAGATGATACCAGTGCCAATCCGAACGCCCGTCATTCGGGAAGCTCCCGAGCGCAGGATGCGGACGGATGACCGCCCCCATCGTCCCCCCTGCCTGCTCGGAGAACATCAGATAGTTCCAGAACACCGGCAAATATTTCGTCACCGGCGCGTCGTACAGCTCGCTTTCTCCCGCCAGCAGCCACACCCGGCCGCCGCCGTTCAGGTACTGAAGCACGTTTGTCGTGAGTCGTTGGACGATTGCCAGCTTTACGCCCTTGTGCGACGGATATACGAAAGGATCGAATTTAGCGTTCGGCTCGAAGGAAGCGCCGTACAGAGCGGTCTTCAGAGCGGGCGCGCTGCTCCAGACCGACTCGGCGTTCTCGTATCGAACCCGCGGGAACGACCAGAACGACCAGGCGTTGCGGATTTCCCGCTCCTCTACGAGACGTTCCCGATCCGCCCACCACACCTCCAGCACAAGCTCGGACGCCTCCGCTCCCGCAGGCAGACCGATCCTCAACGTGCCGATCTCCTCCACGCTGCCGCGCGCCGCTCCGGCGACGGCCAGTTCTCCTTCGTCGACGAGAACCTCATCCCGGCCTCCTTCTTTAGCGACGATTCCCGCAACCTCCGCGACAACGCCGCGAACCGAAGCGTCCGTTCCGCGTTCGTCTGCGTTCGGATCGCCCGCTTTGCGAAGAAACCGCCAACCGACGCGACCGGACAGCTCCGGCTCCTCCCCGTAATGGGACAAAAGCAGCCGAACGTCCATCGTCTCGCCCGCGAACAGAGTACGGCCTTCGCAGGCCATCAGCAGCACGGTCGGACCGTTGAAGTCGAGCGCCCTCTCCGGCGGGATCGTCCCCTTGCTGTCCCAGAACACGTCGAGCAGCCCCGTCGTCGCATGGCCCTGGCCCGGAAAATCGCGGATATCGAGCAACTGCACGCCCGCCGCCCCCGGCGTACGGCGCGCCCGCTCCATCGCTTCCTTCAGCGCGCGCACCTGGTGAACGCCGGTCGCTTCGATCCATTCGCCGACCCGCTCCTCCAGCCCTTTCGCCCGCAGCGTCTCCTCGATCGTCTCCAGCCACGTCGGCCGAAGCACGCCGGTGTACTTCGCCTTCTCCTCCGGCCTGGCGTACATCGTAAACTGCGCATGCTCGTGCCCAAGCACCGGCTTGTCCGTCAACCGGGCAACCGCTGAGAAATCGCGGTTCGTTGCGGGCGCGGCAATCTCCTCCGTCTTCAGCGGCACATGCCAGTTAAACGACGGGATGAAGAAATCGCCCTCGCGATCCTGCTCCGGAAGCTGGCCGAAGCCGGTATTGTCGGTAACGAGCCTCGAAGGATCAAGCTTCCTGGCGTATCTAACCAGCTCGTTCAGCCGTTCGTGCCCGTTATCCTCCGTCAGCTCGTTGCCCATCGAGAACAGAACGAACGAAGGATGCGCGTTCAAGCTTTCATAGATCCGCTCCAGCTCCGCCTGCAGGAACGCGTCGACCTCCACCGGCGGCTTCCCGCCGCGCGGCTGGTAGTGCGCAGACCAGTGCGGCAGCTCCGTCTGCACGAGCATCCCGGCCTCGTCCGCCGCTTCCCAGAACGGCTCGGGCGCGTTCCAGCCGTGCAGCCGCACGTGGTTGAAGCCGTAGGACCGGGCAATGCGGAACTGCCGCTCATAGTGCGACTTGTCCCAGACCGGATAGCCGGTAAGCGGAAATACGCAGCAGTCGACGTAGCCGCGCAGCCATACCGGCTTGCCGTTCAGCTCCAGCCGCTTGCCGGAGGCGGCAAGCCTCCGTAAGCCGGTCCGCCGCGCGACGCGGTCCAGCGTCTCCTCCCCCCGCTTCAGCAGAAGCTCCGCATCATACAGCTGCGGATGACGATCCGACCAGAGCGCCGGAGCGTCGCCCAGCGCGCAGACCAGCTCCGTTTCCCCACTCGCGTCCACAGGCGCAATCGCCGCAAACCCCTCTCCGTTCGGAGCCCGGAAGCGAGCCTCGACCGTGCAGCCGGTACGCTCCCCCTCCGCCGCCTCGACCTCGATCCGACAGCGGAACTCCCCCGCGAGCGGATCGGGAACGAGACTTACCCGACCGAGCCGCGCGGCGGGAAGCTCTACGAGCATGATCCCGCCGGTAATGCCGCCCCACTCCGTCGCCGTATGCCTCGTATGAATATGGCTGTCCGCCAACGGCAGCCGCATCCGGTTGTCTACGCGAACGAGCAGCTCGTTGTCGCCCTCGGACCATTCGTCGCCAAGCTCGTAGCGATGAACCGCGGACAAGCTGTCCCGCAGCCCGACGAATGCGCCGTTCACCCACACCTCCGTCGTCCAGCGAGCGCCCGCCAGCTCAAGCACCCGCTGCGCTCCCTCGTCAACCCGTTCGAGTCGAACCGTTTTCCGGTACCAGCCCGCTCCGACATACTCCCGCAGCTTCGTCCACGTGTCGATCTGCGGAAACGCCGGCTCTGAGCCGTAGCCCTGCTCCTCCCACGAGCCGGGCACGTTGATGCTGCCGCTCCCGAAGGCGGAAGCGTTCGGCGGCGCGTCCTTATACCGATCCTCCGGGTCCAACAGAAACTCCCATTTCCCGTCCAGCGCGGTTTCCCGTCTGCTCATTGCTTTCTCCCCCTAGTTCAATGTACTTGCCTTCCTGTGTGTGCGGTGTCATCCATCCAACGACCACCCCAAACGCGACAAGAAGGCGACGCAAGCGCCGCCTCCCGGATCAGCCCTTGACCGCTCCCGCGGTGAGCCCTTTCATGAATGTTTTCGAGCCGAGTATGAACAAGATCAGCACCGGAATCGTCGTCATCGTCAGCGCCGCCATCCGCGCCGCGTAATCGGTTCTGTGCACGATGCCCAGATTCGAAATAAAGATCGGCAGCGTATACCATTCCGACTTGTTGATCGTCACGAGCGGCAGCAGATAGTTGTTCCACGACCATAGAAACACGAGCGTCGCCAGCGTTGCCAGACCAGGCTTCATGATCGGCAGCACGATCCGGACGAAGATGCCCGGCTCCGAGCAGCCGTCGATGCGCGCGCATTCGAGCAAGTCGTTCGGAATCGAATCGCGCATGAACTGGATCATGAAGAACGCGCCGAACGGGAACGCCGCCCAGATCAGGATGACCGGCCACAGCGTGTTGCCGACGCCGAGGTGCCGCATCTCGATAATGTAGCCGATCAGACCGACCTGCGTCGGCACCATCATCGTCAGAATGACGAACGTCTGCAGCCATTTGCGGCCCTTGAATTCGAACTTCGCCACCGCATAGCCGATCAATGTGCTCGTCAGCGTCGCCAGAACGACGGAGGCGACGGACACGATCAGGCTGTTGCCGTAGACGTGCAGGAAATCGGCCTTCAGCACCGTCGTCAGGTTTTCTTGCAAGTAGCTTCCCGGCAAGATCGGAATGCCCTTGAACAAATCCTCGTTGTAATGCGTCCCCATCACGATCATGATATAGAACGGAAACAACGACAGCAGCGAGATGGCGACAAGACAGATCCACATGAGAGCTTTCATCTTTTGTCCTCCTTCGGCGCCGTCAACCGGTAGCTAATGACGGAGAAAAGCACGATCAGCAAGAAGAGCGAATAGGCGATCGCCGAAGCATAGCCGAAACGGGTATTGGAAATGAACGACTCGTCCACGAATTTCCAGATCATTGTAAGTGCCGTATTGTCCGGACCGCCTACCTGGGCGGAGCCCGACCAGCCGCCATAGAGCAGCTTGGGTTCGTCGAACAATTGCAAGCCGCCGATCATCGACGTCACGACGAGGAATACGGTAATGTTGCGCAGCAGCGGCATCGTGATTCGAATGAACGTGTGCAGCCCCGTGGAGCCGTCCACCTTCGCCGCCTCGTACACGTCCTGCGGGATGACCGTCATGCCGGCCATGAAAATAATCATAAAATAACCGAGATTTCGCCAGATGACCATCAGGGCGATAATCGCCCGGGAGCCCCAAGGGTCCTGAAGCCAATAGAAGCCTTCTTCCAGAATGCCGAATTTCGTCAGGAGCAGGTTGACCAGCCCCGTCTGCCAATCGAACATGTAGGAGAAAATAAATCCGATCGCCACCGGCGTCGTAATGTACGGCAGCACGTTGATCGTCTGGAAGAACCGCTTGCCGCGCGTCAGCTGGAAAGTCCAATAGGCCAGCGTAAGTCCGAGGATCAGCGTCAGCGGGATGAACATCAGCATCATCAGCAGCGTATTCCAGAGCGATTTGATAAATAAAGGATCGTTCGTCCATAGCTGGACGTAGTTTTTGAAGCCGATATACGTCTTGGCCCCTATGCCGTTCCAGTCATGCAGACTGAGCACGAAAGAGTACAGGATCGGATACAATTGAAACGCCGCATAGGTCAGCACAAACGGCAGGGCGAAAAGATAGGGCCACATGCGTGGCCCCCATCTGCGTTTGCGGGATGCGGCGGGTATGGCGTCGTAACTTTCCGCGTTCACGTTCATCCCCCGTTCTCCCGTCGATTACTTGACCGTCGCGTCGGACGCCTTGTTCTTGAACTCCGTCTTGAACTTCTCCAGCGCGGCGTCGGCCGTAATGGAGGCGTCCTTGGTCCAGAGCGGGTACAGCGCGTTGAACACGCCGTCCACGACGGAATCGTATTTGGATTGCGACTCGCCCTGCATATCCGGCACGATTTTCTCGATAAAGTACTTCGCCAGGTTCTGACCTCCGAAAAACTCGTCGTAAGGTCCCGGCGCGTCGATGAGCGCCTGCTGGGTCTCATAGAACGACTTGGAGCTCGTCATGTTGCCGAACGTCTGGAAGTTGTAAGCGGAGCCTTCGTCGGACAGATACGCGAACTCGATGAACGCCCACGCCGCTTCCTTGACCTTGCTGTCCTTGTAGATGCCGATAGCCGTGCCTCCGCGCGTGAAGCCGCCTTCCGGAGCCTTCACGAGTCCCCAGCGTCCCGAGCCTTCCGGATCGTTGGCGGAAATATGCCATTTCGCGCCCCACGGAGCCATCGGGTAGAACATGAATTCTCCCTTGGCCATCGAAGCCGACCATGCCGGAGTCCACAGCTCGTTCTTGCCGAGAATGCCGGCGTCGCGCATTTCAAACAGCTTCTGCAGCGGCGCCTGCAGCTTCGTCGTCAGATCGACGTCGCTGCCGTTCACATAGGAGACGAAGTTCTGTCCCCTCAAGGCGATGTAGGCGTCGCCGAGGCCGGGGAACATGAGCACCTTGCCGCCGCTTTTCTCCTTCAGCTCCTTGCCCTTGGCGATAAAATCGTCCCAGGAGGAGAGCAGACTTTCCAGCTCGGCCGGGTCGTCCGTGCCCCAGTATTCCTTCGCCAAATCTCTGCGGAACGCGAATCCAGCCGGCGTCAGCGTCTGATCTACGGCGATCACCTTGCCTTCCGAATTGGAGACGTAAGGCACGACATAGTCGAGAACCGTACTCTTGTCGAAGTTGTACGGCGCGCTTTCCAGATTGTCCAGCACGTCCAGATCGAACAGCTTGCCGCGATACGCCGACTCGCCGAGAATCACGTCGGGCACGTCGGAGCCGGAAGCGATCCCGCTCTGCAGCTTCTGAAGGTAGTCGTTCGGATTAACGACGGTTACTTCAACCTTGATATTCGGATATTTCTTGTTGAATTCCGCGATCATGCCGTTCTGGAACGCTTCGTCCCAGTCCCACACCTTGACGGTGCCGCTAAGCTGCGTCGGATCGGCAGGAGCCGATGCGGACGGAGATGCGTTTCCGCCGGCCGCCGGCGAGGAAGCCGACGGAGTAGCTTCTTTGCCGTTGCCGCCGCATGCCGCGAGCAGCCCCGCCAGAAGCGCCAAAGACGTGAAACCGCCCACCCATTTTCCAAGCTTTCTGTTGTTCACGATGGTGAGTCCCCCCAAGAAAGATGTTGTAAGTGCTTGCATGGTTATCGTACCCCGGGGGCCTTCCGCTCCGTAATCGGTCAAAACGGCGATTTCGTATAAAATCCGGCGGTCACGGCGCCTCCCCTCCGGCCTCCTCCGTCTCGTTCCACGGAAGCACGATCCGCACGAGCGTGCCCCGGCCGTGTTCGCCGAACGCTTCCAGCCGGGCGGATGCGCCGAAATGCGTCTTCAGCCGCTCCCGAATGTTGGACAGGCCGATGCCCCGCGTGCGCTCCGGTCCCCGGCCGACGCGCACCGTCCACTCCTCCTCGGGAACGTCCATCCCCTGCCCGTCGTCGTCCACCTCCACACAGAATCTTTCCCCGTCCCGATAAGCGCGCACGACGATCGTTCCCTCCTCCCGATCCGACGGAATAATGCCGTGGACGATCGCGTTCTCGACGAGCGGCTGGAGCGCCATACGCGGAACCGTGCGGCCGAGCAGCGCCTCCTCGACCTCCCATTCCAGCCGGAACCGGCCGGGATACCGGGTCTGCTGAATGACCGCGTATTTGTCGACGATCCGCTTCTCTTCGGCCAGCGACGCGCGGACGGCCCCCTCCCCCGTCTTGATCGTGTCCTGCAGGATGGAGATGAGCGCCTGCGTCACCTCGGCCGCTTCCCCGCCGCGACCGGCATGGGACAAGTAAATGACCGTATTTAAAGTATTGTACAAAAAATGCGGATTGATCTGCGCCATCAGCAGGTCGATCTGCATTTGCCGCTTCACCGCCTCGTTCCGAACGGACGTCTCCATCAGCCCCTTCAGGTCCTCGACCATCCGGTTGAAGCCGCTGCCGAGAATCTCCAGCTCGTCTCCGCTGCGGATGCGCACGCTCGTCCCCAGGTCGCCCACGGCGACCCGCTTCATCGCGTTCGTCAGCCTTATGAGCGGCTTCGTCAGATTGACGATGATCGGCAGCATGACGGCGAACGTCACCGCGATGCCCGTGGCGATGATGACGAGGTAGAAGAAGAAGACGCGGTTGATCTTCTCGAACAGCTTGCTCTTCGACAGCAGCGCCGCTTGTCTCCAACCTTGGCTCATCGCGTCGTCGGTCAGCACGATTCGCTTGCCGTCCTCGGCGAACGTCTCCCCGGAGACGAGCGCTTCGGCCATGAAGGCGCGATCCGGCTCCGGCAGATTGCCGTTGGAGGCGTGAAGCAGTTCGTCCGCGCCCGTGAACAGCTCGATCTGTTCGAAGTCCCGGGAGCTCTGCAAGAACACGTTAGCCAGCTCCGAATACGCGATATCGATGACAAGATAACTGTCCTCGGCCGCGTTTTGCCCGATGGGACGGTACTTGACCACGTAGCTAAACGCCTGGCGGTTGCCGCTGATGAAGAAGAACGGATGCGGCTCGCTGTACCCGTTGCGGACGCCCTTCATTTTCAGAAACCAGTCCTGCTTCAGATAGTCCGCGAAATAGTCCTCATAGCCGGCGTAGTTCGAATAGGTTTCCCCGTTCGGCGGGGCGATGACGACATTCAGAATGAAGTTGCTGAGCGCCACGAACCGGCCGAGCTTCTCCTGGACCGCCTG
>NZ_JBEPYQ010000009.1:0-101581 GCF_041641335.1 Cohnella sp.
CGGAACAGCTCGTCGTAATTCACGCGGTGCACCAATTTGTGATAGAGACGCCGCATCACTTCGCTCGCTTTATCATGACGGGACCCGAGGACGATGCGATCGGGAAAAAAGACATCCTGTAAAGCGTAACCCTCTCTTAGAAACTCGGGATTGCTCACGACGGAGAAATGAATTCCGGGCACAAGGCCCGATTGCTCTTCGATAATGGAGGATACGAGATCCGCCGTGCCGACGGGAACGGTCGATTTATTGGCGACGACCGTAAATCCTTCCGGATTCAGATGCTTGCCTATCCCTTCCGCGGCAAGCTTGATATTGCTGAGCTCCGCCGTGCCGTCCGGCCTGGACGGCGTCCCGACGGCAATGAACACGACCTCCGCCTTCCTGACCGTGGCGTAGTCGGTGGAGGCAAACAACGTCTTGCCTATACATTCCGACAACAGAAGATCGAGGCCCGGTTCGTAGATCGGGCTTATTCCGGAGGAAAGCAGTCCGATTCTGCGTTCGTCGATATCCAGCAGCGTCGTCCGATGCCCCAACGCCGCGAAAGCCGCTCCCGTTACGCTACCTACATACCCTGAACCGATGCAAACGACGTTCATGCTTCTTCCCCCTATCGTATGGTTGCTTCCGCCTGCGCCGGACTCTGCCTGTAAGCTTCGATCGTCCGAAGCAATCCCTCCTCCAGCGAAACCGTCGGCTCCCATTTCAGCAGTCTCTTCGCTTTATCGATAACCGGCCTCCGGACTCTAGGATCGTCTTGAGGCAGCGGACGAAACACAATCTCGCTCGTCGAGCCCGTCAGCCGCTTCACCATCCGGGCCACCTCAAGGACCGAATATTCGTGCGGATTGCCCACGTTGACGATTTCCCCGGTCGCCGAATCGGACTCCATCATCAGCTGCAAGGCCCGAAGCGTATCGTCCGCGTAGCAGAACGATCGAGTCTGACTTCCATCGCCGTATACGGTAATCGGTTCTCCCGCCAGCGCCTGCGTTACGAAATTCGAGATCACTCTGCCGTCGTCGTTCCGCAATCCCGCGGCGTAAGTATTGAAGATCCGCGCCACCTTCGCTTGAACGCCGTGCAGCCGGTGATATTCGTAGCAGAACACTTCCCCGAGCCGCTTGGCCTCGTCGTAACAAGCGCGCGGCCCCCAAGTGTTCACGTTCCCTCGATAATCCTCCGGCTGAGGATGAACTTCCGGATCTCCGTAGGCTTCGCTTGTGCTGGCATACAGGATTTTGGCCCGATATTTCTTCGCGAGCTCCAGCATGTTCTGCGTTCCGATCGAATTGACGTAGATCGTCTCGATCGGCGCGGCCTGATAGAACTTGGGAGACGCCGGAGAAGCCAGATGGTAAATCTCGTTAACCCCCTCCAGCTCGGGCAAATCGACGATCTGCCGGTCAGCCGCGTTTCGTTCGAGAAAGGCGAACGAAGGAACGCTCAGGAGAAGCTCCAGATTGCTCTTCCTCCCCGTCGACAAATTGTCCAGTCCGATCACGCGATGGCCTTGCGCGATGAGCTCCTTCGCCAATTGCGAGCCGAGAAATCCCGCCGCCCCAGTAATGCCGATTTTTTTCATCGTCTTCCTCTCTCCCTCTCGTCTATACGGGTTCAATGCGTATTGCTTTTAATCATCACTTTGAACGTGCGGTATACGATTTTCAGGTCCAGGCCGATGGAGAGATTGCGAATATACTCATAATCGTGATGCAGGTTTTCATGGATCGGAGCCAAGCGGTCCGGACTCGTTTGCCAGAGACCGGTAATACCCGGAGTCACCATAAATCTCTGCTTTTCGAGAGGAGTATAATACTGCTCCACGATCGACTTCTGCTCCGGACGCGGACCGATAAAGCTCATCTCTCCGCGCAAGATGTTCAGCAGCTGCGGAATTTCATCCAGGCTGGCGCGGCGCAGGACGCGGCCGACCCGGGTCACTCTCGTATCGTCTTTGCGGTCCGGCGAGCGTCCCTCCTTCGGAACGTGCGAATACATCGTTCGGAATTTGAATATACGGAACGCCTTGCCGTTTTTACCGTATCTCTCCTGCCTGAACAGGACGGTTCCTTGCGAATCCAGCTTGATCGCGATCGCGATCGCGGCAGCCAGCGGGAGAAGCAATATCAGCAAGAGCAGCGCGAACCCGAAATCGAAGAAGGGTTTCCCGATTTGGACATAATATCCGCGAGGCGAGCGAATCGCCCCCGCGCTTGACTGTGGCCCGGCGTATACAGATTCCGCGATCTTCGATTGTGTAGCTTCTAACGTCGGCAAACTTGATACCGCCTTTCACTGATACGTTATGTATCTTTTTATCTTATGAATCCTACAATACGACACAATATGTATCATTGTCAATCATTATTCTTCCTTCTTGCCGAACCAGGATTGAACCCGCATATGACGATCGCGCAACAAGAGCGGATACCCATTGAACCAGGCATCCGCTCTCATCGGTTTCGCTTAACCAAGCTATCTCTTGATGACGGTTTTCATAAGGAGGAACAGAATATACCACGGTTCAAGGACATACCTCTTCCACAGTCTTCTCGGTTCGGACACTAATCGGTACAGCCATTCCAGTCCGAGTCTGCCCATCCAGCGGGGAGGCAGCGGCTTGACGTCGGCATAATAATCCATGAAAGCTCCCAGGCTCCATACGACTTTCGCGCCGAGCCTGTGCGCGTTCTGAAGAATCCAATTTTCTTGGATGGGCATGCCCATGCCGACCAAGACTAGATCGGGTTCCCAGCTTCGAATAAGATCGATGACGTTTTCATTGTCGGCGGAGCCGGGTGTTTTATCGAAATATCCGTGATGTCCCGCCAAGCTCAAACCGGGAAATCTCGCGTGAAAGCGCTCGATCGCCTTCTCCGCAACGCCGGGCCGCGAACCGAGCAGGAAGATTTTCCGGCCTTGTTCCTCGCATTCCCGGAACAGCCGGGGAAGCCAGTCCATGCTCGTCAATCTGTGGGAGCGATTCAAGCGGCAGCCGAACAGTCGGCCGAGCCAGATGATCGGCATCCCGTCGATGTGGATCAGATCCGCCCTTTCGTAATAGCGGCGCATGTCCGCGGTATGATGCATCAGATAGACGCTGTGCAGGTTGTGGTTGCCGATAACCCTGGTCTCGCTTGACGTTCGTATGCAGTCCTGAACGTAAGCCATAAGCTCCGTCTCGTTCAGCGCATGAACCTTAATCCCGAGCAGCTCGTACGACGGAATCTTCATCCCCTCACCCTTTCGTATTATGAAAGCTTCGACCCAAGCATAAACGGCTTACGCCGTCCTTGGGATCGGCGGGATAACGTGCCATGCAGAAACTAGCGGGGAAGCTTAACCTCGTCCCTCGTGATTGCGAAGGAATGGGAATAATACTGCCGTTTTCGATCCTCGTCGTTTTGTTCGGACCAATACTTTTCCCCCCAAGCGATCGAGAAGGCATACCGGAACTGGCTTCGCCGCATCGTCTCCATGTCGGGAAGACCGCCGACCTCGGATAGACCGATCGGCTTTCCGCCTCCGAAAAGCCATAGATCGTCATGATGGCTCTGCCTAAATTCTCCATGATAAATATTGTGGGTAAGAACGTCCACCCTGCCGTCGCCGCCGATTACGCCCGAGGGGAGCACCGTGCCGGGATAATAAAGACGGTAATCGTCGATGTCGGGGTCGATCTTTCTTGGACTGTGCGTATTCCAGACGAATAGCAAGTTATTCAGGCCGTGGTGTTCGACCAGACGTTCGTAAATCATGTTCCAAAGGGCGGCGTAATTCTCCTTCTTGCCCCACCAGAACCAGTACCCGTTCATTTCATGGTAAGGCCTGAACAAGACGGGTACCCCGGCTTTCTTCAATACTTTCAAATATTCCGCGACTTTATCGTATTCGGCCATCATCCAAGCATACTCGGGCGTTCCCGGAGTAACGACCCGATCGAACTCCTCTTGGGTTTTAAATCCGTCCTTGTTCGAATCGTTCCATACGTTGTTCCATGTGTTCGCCGTTAACGGAAATTGTTGATGCCAGGAAAATGAGGGAATGCCTCCGGCCCTCCAATAGGCTCTTGCCGCCCGTATCGCTTCGGTTCGGTGATTATGGACGATAGCGTCGTCCTGCCCCCCGATCGCTCCCAACTCGAAGCTCGATATCGCGGGATACTTGCCTTCCGAGATCGGCAGCACCAGATCTCTGATGTTGGCGCTCGAGGCGCCAAGCCAGTTATGCTGACCGGTGAGCATTCCCGAATAAGAACCGGACAGCTCGTTCAAATAGGCCAATAGCTGCCGGGCTTGAATCGAGGCGTCGGGATTGACCGGGGGATCTCCCGTATAGCCGCTTCGTTTGCCCTCCAGCGGCCGCGGGGAAGAACTCGACGTCAAGGCTTCGTATTTTCTCTCGAAATAGCACCCTAGCAATCCGTATAGCAGCAACATCGTCAACAATAGCTTCAACTTCACAGCGGCTCCTCCGATTTCTCTGCTCCTGCTTTTTTACATTATGATACAATATGTATCTTTGTCAACTAAAAAAAATCAATAGACCCTTTCGTAATTCAAACAGAATATGCGAAAATTAGGCAATTCCAGCGAATTGACCAGATACATTATGTATCATATAATCGAGCTAGCGAGACTACACGGAACTAATCGAGATGACGGGGAGAAGATTTGGAGATGAACGACAAAAGCAAGTACCGCGACCTCTGCAAGAAAGAACGGGAGATTCCGCTCTTTTCCATGGACTGGTGGCTTGACGTTACCGCAGGCTCCGACAATTGGGACGTCAGCATCGTGGAACGGAACCATGAAATCGTGGCCAGCTTGCCCTACTACTTTTATAAAAAGATTAGGTTTGACGTCATACATATGCCGAAGCTGACGCCGTCCATGGGGGTATGGATCAAGTATCCGGAAAACCAAAAGTATACGACCAAACTTTCCTACGAGAAGGAGATCTTTAAGGAGCTTATCGATAACCTACCGGATTTCCATCTGTTTTATCAGCATTTCCATTGGACGACGACGAACTGGATGCCTTTTCATTGGGAGGGCTTCAAACAAAGCACGGATTATACGTACGTTATCGAGAATACGCGAGATCCCGGAGAGATCTTTGCCGGCTTCAGGGAAAATATCCGTCGGGAAATTCGCAAAGCGGAGAAGAGGCTTATCGTGACCGAGGAAGACGATATTCATAGGTTTTACGGCATTCATTGCAAAACGTTCGACCGGCAGCTCATGAGCACGCCGTACCCCGTGGAATTGGTCGAACGGCTGGACGAAGCCTGCCGGTCGAGGCAATGCCGCAAAATATGGATTGCTCGCGATCAAACGGGTCAGGCGCATAGCGCGGTCTATGTCGTATGGGACGCCAAGACGGTCTACTATTTGATGGGAGGGGCGGACGCGCAGCTCCGGACAAGCGGCGCGAGTTCGCTGCTCTTGTGGGAAGCTATCCGGGAGGCTTCGCGACAGGGGAAGCAATTCGATTTCGTCGGAAGTATGTTCGAACCGATCGACCGCTTCTTTCGGGGCTTCGGCGCCGTACAGAAGCCTTACATGCAGATCTCCAAAACGAACGGAAAGCTGATGAAGTGGTCGCTTCTGGTTAAAGAGGGAATCCGATTGTTGCGATAACGAAAGAGGGCTGTCCCGCGGCGGTTTGCCAGCTGCGGGACAGCCCTCTCTTGCTGCATCCGACAGGAGTGAGGCTCTTGGCGTCCGAAACTTAAGCCGCCACGTCCCGCTTCTTGAACACCGTCCAGGAGACGGCGTTGAAGAGGATGAAATAAACCGCCAGAACCGCGAGCGAGAAGCCGAGCGTAGTCGGATGGTTCGGAATCGGCCCGGTGCCCCCGTCGATATAGTTCGTCAAGTCGAGATGCATGAACAGAACGTACTTCACCCAGCCTTTGTTCGCGAGCGCGAACAAGCCGGTGATGAGATTGCCGGCGAACAGGAAGGAGATCGACAAGCCGATCGCCAGTCCCCCGCTGCGGAAAGCCGAGGACATCGTGAAGCCGAACGTCACGATCATGATGAGCGTAATGAATTGGAACAGGTAGAACCGGATGATATACTCCCAATTGGACAGCCCGGACGTGGACAGCGTCGTATCGCCCAATCCGAAGATCAGCCAGTTGGACAGGAACGTCACGACGAACGCCGCCGCCGTGAAGAACAAGGCGAACAGCAGCGTTGCCAAATATTTGGACAGCAGAATCGTCGAACGGCTCCAGGGGCGGATCAGCAGGAGCTTGATCGTTCCCCACGTAAACTCGCCCGCGACGCTGTCGGCAGCCACCACGACGGCGAATATGGTAATGAGCGAGTAGAGAATGTACGACTCCGTCATCATGATGCTCCAGCCGGACATGTCGTCCCCCCCGGCCAGATAGATCGCCAAGGACACTAGCGGCGGAATGAGCAAGATAAAGCCGAACATGATCCAAGTGCGGATTCGACGGTAAATTTTCATATTCTCGTTCAGAATCAGGTTGATAAAGTTAGCCAATGGTTTCACTTCCCGTCACTTCGAGGAATTGGTCTTCCAACGACTTCGTCTTCACGCGGATTCCGTAGACGTTGATTCCCGCCTCCACCAATCTGCGATTCACGACCGCGATGCCCTTGCGGTCGGACGACAACGTCAAGATGCCGCCCTCGATCCGTCCGTCTCCTTGACCTTCCAGAATGCCAAGCGCGGCGTCGGGATGGTCGACGTCGAATTGCACTTCCTCCAGCGCGACGTTCTCTCCTTCGGCTGCTTGTCCTCTGATCGAACGAATATCGATGATCTGGCCTTTCTGGAGAATCGCGACCCGGTCGCACATCAGCTCCATCTCGGACAGAAGATGCGAGGAGACGAGCACGGCCGTTCCTTCGTCTTGAGCCAATTTGCGCAAATAGTCCCTTAGCTCGCGAATGCCCGCCGGATCGAGCCCGTTCGTCGGCTCGTCCAAAACGAGAAGCTTGGGCCTGTGCATGATCGCTTGCGCGACACCGAGCCTCTGGCGCATGCCGAGAGAATACTTCTTCACCTTGTCGTGAATGCGTCCTTGGAGCCCTACCAATTCGATGACCTCTTGAATTCTCTCCTCGGTGACGGAAGGAATCATGCGGGCATAGTGAAGCAAATTCTGATAACCGGTCAAAAACTTGTACATTTCGGGATTTTCCACGATCGCGCCGACATGGACAATCGCTTGGGGATACTCGGTCTTGATGCTGTGGTCCGCGATGTGAATATCTCCCGCGGTTAATCCCATTAACCCGACGATCATCCGGATCGTCGTCGTTTTGCCCGAACCGTTGGGACCCAGGAAACCGAACACTTCGCCCGGACGAACTTCGAAAGACACTCGGTCGATGATCGTCCGTTTGCCGATGACCTTGGTCACGTTCTGCAGCCGGACGACAGGGGCCTGTGACATGCGCTAACCTCCGACATGGTAAATTTGTTCCAGATTTATTATACCAACATTCCCCTTCAAATCCGAAGCTTTAGGTAAATTTAATTCATGTCGCGCCGCGCCTGCCCCCGATTAGGCCGTTGTTATACCGTTCGCGCCATCACCTTGCAATGAATGCAGCAGCCCAACGGATATTGCGCGCGGTAATAACCGGTTCGGAACAACAGCCCGGCTTGCTCCATCGTCTTCAACTGCTCGCATTTCACGCAATAGAATAATACGGCTTGATCTTTCATTTGCAGCCCTCCATCGTCATTATTAGATCGCTTCCAAACCCTTCAGCATCTCGGATTGAATTCTTCGGCGTTCCTCCGGCGTGATCGTGTAGTAATAAATCCCGTTGATCATCTTTCCTGTTCCCTGCAAGTACATCGTGTCGACGCTCGCTATCGCGGACCGGTATTTGACGATCAAGTCGATCATCTCTCCGGAGGTGAGATTCGTTCGCACATATTCGGACAAGTGCGACAGCAGCTTCGGAAGCTTCGTTACCGTTCCCCCATCGGCTACCCGATCGATCGCGCCGGACAAGATCTGCCTTTGCCGCTGCGTTCGGCCGAAATCTCCCTGGGGGTCTTCCTTGCGCATTCGGCTGTAGGCCAACGCTTCTTCTCCGCTTAGATGCTGGCTGCCTGCCGGAAAAGAATAGCCCTCGTAATGGAAAGCCCGCTCGTTGTTGACGTCGACTCCTCCAAGCGTATCGACGATGCTGATCAGACCTTCCATATTCGTCTTCATATAGAAAGCGATCGGCACTCCGAAAGCTCTCTCTACCGCCTCGACGGACAAGGCCGTGCCGCCGAAGGCGTAGGCGTGGTTGATTTTGTCGTACTTGCCCGAGTTCGGCATCAGCACCCTCGTGTCCCTCGGGATCGACAGGGCGACCGCTTTGCCGCTGCGCGGCTGAACGGTAAGCAGAATCATCGTATCGCTTCGGCCCCGGTCCCAAGGACGCTCGTCCACCCCCAGCAGCAGCATGGCGAACGGCTCCTTATCCGCCGTTTTTGGATTTCTTAACCGGGCTATGTCCTCTTCGGCGATCTTCGCCGGCTCCGAAGAATCGCGGTCCACGACCTTCACCGGAATGACCGGAAGCGCTTCCGGCTTCTCCGTCTCGGACTCTTCTTTCTCTGCCGGGCTTGGCTCGGCGTTCGCCGGACTTTTCGTCTCCTCTTCCGCCTCGAACACCGGATCCACCCACTCGGTGGACGGAAGCGGCTCATACATAGCGTTCATCGTCCGTTGTGCGGATACCCAGACGTATCCGCCGGCCCCGATTCCGATGAGCAATAGAACCGCAACTGCATATATAACCATCTTAACGATCGTAGCCCGCTTCACCTTCACGATCCCCTCTCCATCTCTAAGAAGTCACGTCGAGACGCTTGAACTCCCCATCGTCCCGGCGGTCGGTTACCTTTTTGTACAGCGTATGAATGTGCGGACTGGCCGACAGCATCAACCGAACGTATTCGTCGAATCGATATTGGAAGGCTTGCCGCTCCAGTCCCGTCATTTTCCACTGCCCGCCGTAGAAGAACAACCCGTCCTCTTCTCCGCCATGCAGCAGAACGATTCTCGGTTTCGCGGCGTAATGGCCGAGCTGCACTTCGACCATCCATTCCACGTCGTCCCGAACGGGCAATCTCAGGTTGGTGGCGAAGCTGCAGCCCCCTAACCCGATATCCCGAAGCAATACGCGCTGCGCGCGACTTCTCAGCTCCCTGTCCCGCACCTGCCACAACGTTAATTCCACGTATACGGGCGTTTGCGGCCTGAATCGGATATGCGCGCGTCTATTCACGGCAATCTGTTCGTTCATCGCTTTACCGATCTCCCGATTGATACGAATTGTAACTTAACGATGGCTATACTTTACGATACGATTCGTATCAAGTCAATAATAAATTAATAAAACACCGCTAGATTCCTGCGTTTATTTGCAATTCGGCTTGGTAAATAATAAAATAGAATAGTTCTTAATGCGACATTTTGTCTCATTTGATGCAAATGGACAGGTTCCATATTATGATGAAATCAAAGAACATCCTGGGAGGGATCTGATGAATATTGGCAGTCGTCTCGCCTTTCTAAGAGATCAACGCGGTTTAACTCAAGAAGAACTTGCTGCTTCCCTGGGCATCTCGCGCGCGGCGCTGTCCCACTACGAGAAAAGCCGCAGAGAACCCGATACCGAGACGCTAGGCAAAATCGCGGATCTGTTCCAGGTCTCCATCGACTATCTGGTGGGAAGGACGCCTCACCCCCAGACGACTCTGGATCCCGAGGTACGTCAATTCGCCGACGAGCTTGAACTGTCGGACGAACAGCTGTTGGATCATTTCGCTCTAACGATCGACGGACGCAAGCTGACCGCCGATGAAGCGCGACGCTTCATCGCTTTCGTGCGGGCGGAACGCAATATGAACGGATAATACTATTTAAAATACAAAAAAACCTCGCTGAAGGATGCGCTTCGTCATCCTCCTCATGCCGAGGTTTTTTTCAAATGTAGCTTCTATGAAGGTAAGTTAGAACTACGACTGGCGATTCGCGGTCACGAATTCCTCCGGCCACTTCTCCTTATGTATGCCCAATTGCTCCAGAATCTTGCGGATGTCAACTTCCAATGGCTGCTTGCTAACGCTTCGTTCCATCGGTAATCCTCTCTCCATCTCCGCTCCCATACCCTCTCTTCGATCCCGGATTGCAAAACTAATCCTAGTATAGGATATAGGACTTGCGGAGGGTGTCGACCAATGTAAGCATTCCTAACTTTTTTAATTAGAAGTTTTGTCGAATTCCGTGCTTCCTCCGTGCAATTCCGGTTTTCCTTTTCAAATATCCTTGTAGGACCAAATTAATCCAAAATACCTGCGCATTCACGGAGGCTTCGTGGATTATTTTCGGAACAATCTTCCATACCATGCCGTCAAGGTGACGCGCAAGCCAAGCTGCGGGGTCAAGGCCAAAAAAGTGCCTCGGCGCTACTCCAAGCGCACGGCTAAGGCCAAGAAAGTGCCTCCGCGCTACTCCAGGAGCGCGGCTAAGGCCAAGAAAGTGCCTCGGCGCTGCCCAAGCTGCGGGACTAAGGCCAAAAAAGTGCCTCCGCGCTTCCCATGCTGCGAGGCTAAGGCCAAAAAAGTGCCTCGGCGCTGCCTAGAAAAATAATTACCTCATTCCAAGAATTCATCTGAGACTTGATAGCCTAGGAATTTGAAGAAAAAGAAGACCTCTCCTTCCACTAATAATGGAGCTTGAGGTCTTCTTTTCATTCAATTAGTTGCCCCCGACGCGGGACAGGTCGCGCATGTTGGCTTCGAAAGCCGCCAGCATCGCCTGCTCTCCGCTCAAGCCCTGGGCTTTCACCTTGGCGATCTGTTCCATCATCCGTTTGTAGTCCTTCGGAATGACCTTGACGAACTTGCCGACGAATCCGTCCCAATCTTCGAGCACGCGGCGACCAAGATCGCTGTTCGTGTATTGAACGTGCTTGGCGATCATCGAACGGACCTCCGCGATCTCGTCCTTGTCCTCGAGAGTCTCCAAGCCGATCATCTCGAAGTTGCAGCGCCTCGTGAATTCGCCGTCCCAATCGATCACGTAGGCGATACCGCCGGACATTCCCGCAGCGAAGTTGCGTCCCGTCTTCCCGAGCACGACAACCCGTCCTCCGGTCATATATTCGCAGCCATGATCGCCCACGCCTTCCACGACGACGTTGACGCCGCTGTTGCGCACGGCGAACCGCTCGCCCGCGGCTCCGCGAATGTACGCTTCCCCGCTCGTCGCTCCGTAGAACGCGGTATTTCCGATAATGACGTTGTCCTCCGCCTTGAACGCAGCCTTAGAGGACGGATAGATGGCGATTTTCCCGCCGGACAGTCCCTTGCCGACGTAGTCGTTGGAATCGCCCTCAAGCGTCAGCGTCATTCCTTGCGGGATAAACGCCCCGAAGCTCTGCCCCGCCGTTCCGACGAAATGGAACTTGATCGTGTCCTCCGGCAGCCCGTTCTTCCCGTACCGGCTCGTCACTTCCGATCCGACGATCGTGCCGACGACGCGGTTCGTATTCTTGATCGGGAACGTTCCGGATACCCGCTCTCCGCTCTCCAGCGCCGGCGCGGCGGCGGCCAGGAGCGATTGAAGATCGAGCGATTCTTCCAGCAGATGATTCTGCGCTTTGGCATTGAAGCGGAACGAGCCTTCCGGCAATTCCGGCATGTACAGGAGCGGCGTCAAGTCGATGCCCTGCGTCTTGAAATGCTTGATCGCCAGCTTCGTATCCAGACGGTCGACCCGTCCGACCATCTCTTCGACGGTACGGAAGCCGAGTTCGGCCATAATTTCGCGGAATTCCTGCGCCAGGAATTTCATGAAGTTGACCACGTAATCCGCGTCGCCCATAAACTTCTTGCGCAGCTCCGGATTTTGCGTCGCGACGCCGACCGGGCAAGTGTCAAGCTGGCAGACGCGCATCATGACGCAGCCGAGCACGACGAGCGGAGCGGTCGAGAAGCCGTACTCCTCCGCGCCGAGCAGCGCGGCGATCGCGATATCGCGTCCGGTCATCATTTTGCCGTCGGTCTCGACGACGACGCGGTCGCGCAGATTGTTCAGAATCAGCGTCTGGTGCGTCTCCGCCAGGCCTAGCTCCCACGGCAGACCCGCATGGCGGATCGATCCGATCGGCGAAGCTCCCGTTCCTCCGTCGTAGCCGGAGACGAGAATGACGTCCGCGCGCCCTTTGGCCACGCCGGCGGCAATCGTGCCCACGCCGACCTCGGAGACGAGCTTGACGTTAATGCGCGCCCGAGGGTTGGCGTTCTTCAGATCGTGAATCAGCTCCGCCAAGTCCTCGATCGAATAGATGTCGTGATGAGGCGGAGGGGAGATCAGCCCGACGCCCGGAGTCGTGCCCCGAACTTCCGCGACCCAAGGATAGACTTTGCGGCCCATCAATTGTCCGCCTTCGCCCGGCTTGGCTCCTTGCGCCATCTTGATCTGGATCTCTTCCGCGTTGGACAGATAGTAGCTCGTAACGCCGAAGCGTCCGGAGGCGACTTGCTTGATCGCGCTGCGGCGGGAATCGCCGTTCGCGTCCGGCACGTAGCGGGCCGGATCTTCGCCGCCCTCCCCGGAATTCGACTTGCCGCCGATCCGGTTCATCGCAATGGCCAGCGCCTCGTGCGCTTCCTTGCTGATCGAGCCGAACGACATCGCTCCGGTCTTGAACCGCTTGAAGATCGACTCGACCGGCTCGACCTCTTCGATCGGCACCGGAGGCTGATCGAAGTTGAATTGCAGCAGCGAACGCAGCGTGCGCACTTCTTCGTACTCTCCCTGAACGAGGGCGGAATACTTTTTATACGTATCGTAATTGCCCGTACGGGTCGCCATCTGCAGCGTATGAATCGTCTGCGGATTGAACAGATGATCCTCTCCGCCCTTGCGCCACTGGTAATCTCCGCCCGAATCGAGCTCGCGCTCGGCGCCTTCCTGCGCCGAGAACGCGCGGTTGTGCGCCGCTAACGCTTCCTTCGTAATGACGTCCAGACCGATGCCCTGAATGCGGGACGCCGTGCCGGTGAAGTACTGTTCGATCACTTCCGTGTTCAAGCCGACCGCTTCGAAGATTTGAGCGCCGCGGTAAGACTGGATCGTGGAGATGCCCATTTTGGACAACACTTTTACGACGCCCTTGGTTGCTGCTTTAATGAAGTTTTTGACCGCTTTCTCGTGCGAGATGTTGCGGATCATGCCTTGACGAATCAAGTCGTCGAGCGTCTCGAACGCCAGATAAGGATTCACCGCGCTGACGCCGTAGCCGACCAATAACGCAAAGTGATGAACTTCGCGCGGTTCTCCGGACTCGAGCAGAATGCTCACCTTCGTCCGCGTGCCTTGGCGGATCAGGTGGTGGTGCAGCGCCGATACGGCCAGCAGCGACGGAATCGGCGCGTTGTCGGCGTCGACGCCTTTGTCGGACAGAATCAGAATGTTGTGCCCTCTCGAGATGACGCGATCGGCCGCGTCGCACAGCAGCTTAAGCGCGTCGCGCAATCCCTGTTCGCCGTCCTGCGGCGAGAAGAAGATCGGCAGCGTAATCGACTTGAAGCCCGGACGATGCACGTGCCGCAGCTTCGCGAACTCTTCGTTCGAGAGAACCGGCGTATACAGTCGGATATGGCGGCAGCTCTCCGGCTCCGGATTCAGCAGGTTGCGCTCCGGACCTACCGTCGTATAAGTGGAAGTTACGATTTCCTCGCGAATCGCGTCGATCGGCGGGTTCGTCACTTGCGCGAACAACTGCTTGAAGTAGTTGAACAGCCTTTGCGGCTTCTCGGACAGCACGGCCAGCGGAGAGTCGTAGCCCATGGAGGCAAGCGGCTCCACTCCGGTCAGCGCCATCGGCTCCATCACTTTGCGGACGTCCTCGAACGAGTACCCGAACGCTTGCTGACGCAACTGAACCGTCTCATGATCCGGCTCGGGCAGTTCAGGCGCTTCCGGCAAGTCCTCGAGGTCGACCAAATGGTCGTTCAACCATTCCCGGTAAGGATGCTGAGTGACGATCGAACGCTTCACTTCCTCATCGGAGATAATGCGTCCTTCCTTCGTATCGACGAGCAATATCCGCCCCGGACGCAGCCGGTCCTTCAGCACGATATCCTCTTGCGGAATCTCGATGACGCCGGCTTCCGAAGCCAGCACCATCAAGTCGTCTTTCGTCACGTAATAGCGCGCCGGGCGCAAGCCGTTGCGGTCCAGGATGGCCCCGATCTGCACGCCGTCCGTGAAGCCTACGGCAGCCGGTCCGTCCCAAGGCTCCATCAGGCACGCGTGATATTCGTAGAAAGCTCTCTTCTCTTCGTCCATATGTTCGTCGTTCTGCCACGGCTCCGGCACCATCATCATCGCGGCGTGAGCCATCGAGCGTCCGGCCAAGTACATGAATTCGAACGTATTGTCGAACATCGCCGTGTCCGAGCCGTCCGGAGCGATGATCGGCTTGATCTTCTCCAGATCGTCCCCGAACAGTTCGGTCTGGAACAGCGTCTGCCGCGCATGCATCCAGTTGATGTTGCCGCGCAGCGTGTTGATCTCGCCGTTGTGGATCAAATAGTTGAACGGATGGGCGCGTTCCCAGCTCGGGAACGTGTTCGTGCTGAAGCGCGAGTGTACGAGCGCCATCGCCGTCTCCAGACGCGGATCGTGCAGTTCCGGATAGAACAGGCCGACCTGCTCCGTCGTAAGCATTCCTTTATATACGATCTTCTTGCTCGAGAAGCTCGGGAAGTAAAACATATCGGACCCCGGGATGTCCGCATAGCGAATCGCCAGCTCCGCGCGCTTACGGATGACGTACAGCTTGCGTTCGAACGCCAGATCGTCTGTCAACGCGGCCGAGCGTGCGATGAACGCTTGACGAACGAACGGCTTAACTTTCCTGGAGGATTCGCCGAGCGGTTCGTCGTTCGTAGGCACAGTGCGCCAGCCGATCAACGTCTGGCCTTCCTCTTCCACGATCCTCGCAAAGATTTCCTCGTGATTGCGGCGAACGCCCTCGTCTTCCGGAAGGAACGTCATCGCTACCGCATATTGGCCTTCTTCCGGCAAGGAAAGACCGAGCTTCGCCGTCTCCGCCTTGAAGAATCCGTGCGGGATCTGCAGCAGAATGCCGGCTCCGTCTCCGGTGCTGGGCTCGCTGCCCTGGCCGCCGCGGTGTTCCATATTGAATAGCAGCGTCAGCGCCTGCTCCACGATCTCATGCGACTTCTTGCCTTTGATATGGGCGACAAATCCCATTCCGCATGCGTCCTTCTCGAACTGCGGATCGTACATTCCCTGTTTGACGGGAAGACCTTTACGCATCTCTACCATGTATATCAACCTTTCTGTGGACAGTGTAGGAAAATATGCAAAACGGCTTCAAATCCCGTCCCTTTTCACCTAATATAGGTAAAGGAAGGAGCAGCGGGCGTTAGCGGGGTTTGAAAGTCGTGGGTCGTCTCGGCGGAATTTCGATCGGGCGGCGGCATCGTCATGAATGGTTAAATTATTTTACCACCCCCGCGAAACGAATGGCAATTTAATATTTTTATGAAGTCGATAAGCGTTGTTATGCCTTCGGGCAGCTTCGCGGACGACTCCAAAGGAGGAAGATTCGACCATGTCGCTCTCATTGCGTCGCGCATTCATGATGACGATCTCGGCTGTCGTTCTGCTGACAACCGCCCTCTCGTCGGCCTCAGCGGCCGCTCCGGCAAGCTATCGAATCGTCGTATTGGGCGATTCCGTCAGCGCCGGGTACGAACCGATCGAAGAAATCAAAAACGGGACGACGGCACCCTATGGCTATGCAGATCGCCTGCTCGAACAGTCCTTGTTCCGGACAAGCTCGGCGCTGACCAACTACGCCATTCTGGGGCTGACGACTCCCGGACTTGCGAATCTGCTTCAAGGCGCCGCGAACGGCCAACCGCTTCAGGCGTCCGACTTGCAGGACTTCTCGTCCTTCGACCCCAGAGTCGTCGTCATGGCTGATGGCGTCGCCAAAAGGACACGGGAGCTGGCGGCCGATCTTGCCCAAGCCGACCTCGTCGTCCTGACGATCGGAGGCAACGACTTCAGCTCGCTCATCAAAATGGCGGCTGACAGCTCTACCGAGTCTGCACGTCAAATTATACAGGACAGCTTCGAGATTAGAATGAATGATTATACAAAAGATTTGGATAAAATGGCGACTCGCTTGCACGAATTGGCGCCGAACGCCCGCATCGTCCTCGCCGATCAATATTTGCCGCTGTTCAAGGGACACGAGCTTTATCCGCTGCTTCTGGACAAGGTCAAAGTGCTCTCCCAAGCTTTGGACTTATTCGCCGAAGAGATGACCAAGCGCGGCATTCCGCTGAAGATCGCTCACGTCTCCGGAAAGTTCGCCGGCAACGAAAGCGCCTATACGTATTTCAACTTATGGGACAAATGGGACATCCACCCCAAGCAACCCGGATACGAAGCGATCGCGCAGGCGTTCGCGGACAAGATCTGGAGCGACGGCTATCGCAAACCCGATCCGAGAGCGGAGGGCGTCGAGCTGTCCGTCGTCATCAACGGCAAGGAGCCGCCGAGCAAGCCCGTCTTGATCAAAGGAACGACTTTCCTCGCGCTCAGGGACGTCTCGAACGCGGTCGGCGCCGAGTTGAAATGGAACCAAGCGGCGAAGAGCGCTACCTTCAAGAAGAACGGCAAGGAAGTCGTCGTCACGATCGGTTCGAATACGGTCTACGTCGACGGGGTCGCCCGCCAGATTCCAACGCCGGCCTACTTCGAGCAAGACGGCAAAAACGTCAAAACCTACGTTCCGCTTGCCGTCGTCAGCGACAGCCTGGACTATCAAGTCGTATTCCGCAAGTCGATCATGACCGTCTTCATTAATTCCTGATTCTTCAACGTTTAGCATGCCCATCATTCCGAACGATCTTCGCAAAAAAAGGGCTGTTCCATAAGTAAACAGAGCCGTACGAACGATTATCGATGGATGCATGGAAATAGGCATCTATCTCCTTCCGCTGCTATACGATCCTGAAATGGGAACGGTTAACCCGTTACAAGGTGATTTCAGGACCGTATGAGGCAGGCTCCAGGAGATAGATGCCCTTCTTTTTTTCATCGATAATCTTGTATGTTTCTACTTATGGGACAGCCTTTTCTGTATTCTCACTATTTCGCCGTGACGCGAATCGTGACCGTCTTGCCTCCGAAGGCGCCTTTGATCGAGGCCGTGCCTTTGCCTTTGACCGTGATCTTGCCGTCTACGACGGTCGCCACGGACGCTTTGGAAGTCGTCCACACCGCCTTCGTCGTTACGTTCTCGGTTTTGCCGTTCTCGTACAACGCGGTAAGCTGTACGCTAAGCTGATTGCCTACCACGGCCGCTTTGAACGACGTATCCGAAGCGGTCAGCTTCGTCAGCTTGGCCGTCACGTCGTAAGGAACCTCCAGCGTTTTGCCCTGTACGTTCGCCGTCAGCTTGCCGCTGCCTTCGGTCAAGCCTTTCACGGATGCGCCCTTGATCGATACATGCTCCGCGTTCGACGCAACCCAGGAAACTCTGGAGCTCACATTCACCTGCTTGCCGCTTTTCGTCGTGCCGACGACTTTGATCGACTTCGACTTGTTCAACGTGACGCTGACTTTGGCAGGCGTGATCTCGAACGAAGTAAACTCTTCTTCCACCGTCACTTTGACTTTGACCGTTTTGTTCAAGTACGTTCCGGTCAGCGTCGCGTTGGCGGCGAGCAGACCCTTCATCGAAGTCGGCTTGACGAGCAGGTTCGGCGTCGACGACTTCCACTCGATCTTCTGGGCGATCTCTTCGCTCGACACTTCGTCGCCGTTCTCGTAAATCAGCCTGACTTTCGGCAGATCGACTTCCTTGCCGATGACGACGCTAATCGTCTCCTGCTCGGCGATCAGCGCCAATATTTTATTGTGTACCGTAACGGTAACCGTCGCTTCGATGTATTTCCCTTCGACGCTCTCGATTCTGGCCGTCAGCACGGCCTTGCCCGGACCTTCCGCCTTCCACTTGCCGTCCTCGATCGAAACGACGTCCGTGTTGCTGGAAGTCCATTGAGCCAGCTTGGTGACGTCCTTCGTCTCTTCGGCGACCGTCGTTCCGGTCAGTCCCGGGAGATTGCCATCGTCTTCTACGTACACGTCCATCTCCGTTTTGTCGGCTTTAACCGATTCGATCGTCGGGAACACCGTCACGGAGACCGACTTGGACAAGCCCAAGTAAGACACGTTGATCGTCGCGGAGCCCGTTCCGTTTGGCTGTACGTATACTTTGCCGTTTTCCTTCCGGATGACCGCGACCGCCTGATCGGTGTCGGAAATCTTCCACTCCACGAGGCTCGTAACGTCAACCGGACCATTCTCCAGCTTGCCGCTATTGGCGGCAGCCGTCAGCTCCACTTTCGAGCCAAACAGCGTGACGTAAATCGAATTGTTCGGAGAAATTTTCAGCGCTTCGTACTGCGTCTTCACGATAACCGTTATGGTTCCGGAAGCTCCGTTGTGCTTCGCCGTAATGACGGCCGTGCCTTTGCCGACGGCCTTCAGCTTGCCGTCTTCATCGACCGTAACGACGGCGGCATTGCTGCTCGTCCACGTCGCATCGCTCGTAACCGTCTGCTCCGTTCCCGAGTTCAGCGTCGCTACGGCGACCAGCGATTGCTCGGGTCCGCCGATGTACATTTCAACCGGACCTTGCAGCGTAACTCCTGCTTCGGTCCTGAACTTGATTTCCTTATAAGGAGATTTAACCTTCAGCTCGATCGAGTCCGTCTTCCCCTTGCTCTTGGCCGTAATCTTGACTTCGCCGGCGGAGACGAGCTTGACTTTGCCCTTCTCGACCGTCGCCACGTTGGCGTCTGAAGTCGTCCACTGCGCCGTCGACGTAACGTCTTCGAACGAACCGCTGCTCCGGGTGCCCGAGACGTTTAATTGAAGCTCCTCGCCGAGCTCGACGTCCTTCTTCTCAGGAGCGTCGGCCCCTTCCAGCTTCAGTCTGAGCTCGTTGAAATAGTGCTCGGCCGTAACGACGAACGCGGCCGTCCTCTCCTTGTACCTCACCGTAATGGTGGCCGAAGAGACGGGACCCGTTGCGGTTACGACGCCCTTGGACACCTTGACGGACGAGGAGGTGGACGACCAGGTCGCGTCCTCGGTCACGTTCTTCTCCCCGGATATGGACATACTCGCGTACGCGGTCAAGTGAATCGAGTTGTCGTCCACGTAAAGCCGGCCCGGCTCCTGCACGGAAGTGGTGATGTAGACGGAATTAACGACGTCGTCAGCCGCCGCGGCTACGCCGCCGAACGAGCCTCCGACCAGCGCGACCGCAAGAAACATAGCGAGAATACGATTATAAATGACTTGGGGACGTGACGGCATGATTCGATGTTTCGCTGCATTGCTCCACATTTTCATTTGTAAGCGGATCCTCCATAAGCATCATTCGTTTTGAACACTCTACCTCTATAACGGCTTTTCGAACCTGTTCCTGAAGATGGAAACGGAAATTCCCCTCTTTTTTCACGCACAAAAAGCCGTCTTTAGGCCAATTTGCCTATAAAGACGGCTTGCCGTTTGCTACGGCTGCCGGAATCTCCGGCCGCTTTACATTCCGTAATCCTTGCGCAAAGTCTCCAGATTGCCCAGGCACCGCTCGGCCCATCTCTTCAGCCGGTCGATCCTCTCCTGCTCGCCGTCGAGCGCCGCCCGCAGCGACTCGCGATAGTCCGGAATCGTTCCCGTATAGGGTTTTACGGTCGCCAGAGGCACCCATACCTTCTCCGTGTAGGCTAGCGCCCTGCGTTCGTGGAAGATCGGGGCGTCGGGGTCGTAGGAGCTGTGCAGATCGCCCTGGGTCGGGTGCTGCAGCACCGCGAGAACTTTGACGAGCGCCCTCCGATCGTCCCGATCGATGATCTCTCCGATGTAGTCCCCCGTTTTATAGCTGATTTTCACGATTTCATTGCCGGCTTCCGCCTCTTTCATTGTGGCCATCCTCCCATTCGACAAGTTTCTTCTTATTGTACCACTTGTTCCTCGTCCCGCTTCAGCGTAATATGGTAGTAGGAAAAGTGGAGGATTATTGCTGATGCGTAAAAAGAGAGTTCTGCTGCTTTCCGAAGGTTTCGGTACGGGACATACGCAAGCCGCGTATGCGCTTGCCATGGGGCTGCGCCAGCTCTCGCCCAAGATTCAGACGAGGGTCATCGAGCTTGGCACTTTTCTAAACCCCGTCATAGGCCCGCTGATCTTGTCCGCCTACCGCAAAACCGTAAGCAAACAGCCTAAGCTCGTCGGGAAAATGTACCGAAGCGGCTATCATAAATCGCTGAACCGGGTCACGCAATTCGCGCTGCACCGTATTTTCTACAATCAGGTATCGGACGTCGTCCGGCAGCTCAAGCCGGATTCCATCGTCTGCACCCATCCGATTCCCAACGCCGTTGTCAGCCGACTGAAGAGACTGGGGTTGGACGTCCCTTTGTATACGCTGATTACGGACTACGACGCGCACGCGACATGGACGAACCCGGAGGTCAACACCTATCTGGTCAGCACGCCGGCCGTCAGGAACAAGCTGATCGCCCGCGGCGTCCCGGCCAAAGCCATCGAGGTGACCGGCATTCCGGTCCATCCGAACTTCTGGCATCCGCACGATAGAGCCGAGATTTTGTCCCAGTTCCGCTTGCAGGACATGCCCACGGTTCTCATTATGGGCGGCGGATGGGGGCTGCTATACGGCGAAGAGCTCGTCGAGTACATGGCCAACTACGCCGACCGCATCCAGCTTATTCTATGCATGGGCAATAACGAAAAAGCCCGGGAGAAGCTGCTCTCCGATACCCGATTCCAGCATCCGAACGTGCATGTGCTCGGCTTTACGAAAGAGATCAGCAAGCTGATGGACGTCTCCGACCTGCTCGTGACGAAGCCGGGAGGCATGACCTGCACCGAAGGAATGGCCAAGGGCATTCCGATGCTGTTCTACGAGCCGATTCCCGGCCAGGAAGAGGAGAACGCCGAGTATTTCGTCAAGCACGGGTTCGGCGAGCTGATGACGACCAACGAGACGATCGACCGCTGGTTTCGCCTCATCCAGGAGCCGTATGCGGCCGGACAACACCGCGACGCCTTGCTTGCGCTTCGCAATGCCGAATACAATCCCGCCAAATGCTCGGAGGCCGTCCTCTCATTGATGAAGTGACGCTTCCGGCAACGGCTGCAGAACAGCCAAAAAGGCCCGGATCTTCCGACAGGAAGCCCGAGCCTTTTTCGATATCAGACGGATTGCTCTATTGCGCAGGCGCCGCTTCAGGAAGAGGATCGCCGCATCCATCAGTATCGTCCTTTACAACGCGCTTCCTCCATAGAGGAAGCGGTACTCCCAATGCTTGCCGGCAATGCTGTCCGTACGGACGCCGCCCGAATCCTTCGAGTACGTGTGCAGCACCTTGCCGTCGCCGAGATAGATCGCCGCGTGGCTGATCTTGTCGGAGAACGATTTTTTCCCGGAATAGAGAGAAGCGCTCGTTCCCTTGTAGTCCATGAAGAACATCAGATCGCCGCGCTTCAGCTCGCGCCAATCCGTCGTCACGGAGCTTTTGTCCCTCACGTAGTCGCCTTGTCCCCGGGAATCAGCCGGAAGGACGATGCCGAGCGCGTCCTTGAACATCTGGCGAATGAGATCGGAGCAATCGAACGTGCTCGTGTCGTTCCGGCTGGAGCCGTATTCGTAAGGCGTGCCCAGATAGTTCATGCCGGCGGCGATTACGGCTTCGATCTGGCTGCCCGCGCCGTTGGTCGGCGGAGTCGGCTGGGACGGCCCCCCGCCCCCGATCTGCCCCGTCACCCGGATGTATTGGGTATCCGTGCTTACGTAACCGGTCTGGCCTTTCGAATCTTTTACCTCGTACCAATAAGAGTTATATTGTCCCGTCACCGTCACCTGCTCGCCCTTGGACAAATAGCGGATGCGGGAATCGCTCGTCGAAGGGCCGGTGCGGAAGGACACGCTCGCCACGATGCTGGCGTTCGCGCCGACCGTTCCGCCGCCTTCGGACGGCGCCTGAACGGGCTCGTTTATTTTCAAATACTTGCTGTCCGTGGATAGGTATCCGATCGTGCCGAATACGTCCTGAACCCTATACCATGCGCTGTTGTACTGGCCTAGGACGACGACTTCCTCGCCTTTGCCGATCATTCGCACCACCGAAGACGAAGTGCTCGGAGTCGTCCGGAAGTTCACCCCGTACTGGATCGTGCCCGTCGTGACCGTTGCCGCGCCCGCCTCGGAATAAGGATAGCTCCCCCATACCATCATCGCCGCCAAGAGACTCATCAACGTTCGCCTAAACTTCATTATGCAGTCCTCCTCTAGATTCGGCGTTAAGGACAAAAAGCCCTTACTTGCTTCATTATAGAGGCGCGCCCAAAGCCTTCCATCGGCCCATACACCCAACAAATGGGACCTTCAATGGGCAAGCCGATTCAGACGCGCATGGGACCGAGGACCGCAAAAGCGCTTACGCCGCGGGTCGGGAACCGATTATTTTTCCCGAACTTACCAATTAATTAGGACCAGATATAAGAAAAAAAGCCGCTATCAAGCGGCCGCCTTGGCGAAAATGTATCTTCAGGAGGAATAAAAAGGGATAGATCGATTCGTTAGTCCCAGGAACAATCAGGAAATCATCCCGGATTTCCCTTCCGATAACCGGGTCAGATCATGCTTTCTTCCGGCTCGACGTGCACGTGCACGTTCAAAATATCGCGCTTGCGCCTTAGCCGCTGCTCCACCGTATCGCTGATCCGATGGCTGTCGACGACCGACAGCGTCGGATCGACCGTCACGATGACGTCGACGAGCACGGTGCTGCCGTGAATGCGGGCGCGGATGTCCTTGATCCCGCGAACGCCTTCGGTCCGCTCGACGACGCCTCTCAGCGTCCTGAGCTGCTTCGCATCGAAGCCGTCGGTCAAGTCGTGCGTCGCCGACCAGAAAATTTCCCAGGCCGTCTTCAAGATTAACAGCGCCACGACGATCGCGGCGGCGGCGTCCAGCCAGACCACCCCGAGCGCCGCTCCGAAGATGCCCGCCGCGGCGCCGACGCTGACAAGGGCGTCGGAGAAATTGTCCTTCGCGGCCGCCATCAGCGCCTGGCTGCGAATGCGTTTGGCCAGCCGGGCGTTATAGCCGTACACCGCCAGCATGGCGGCCGCGGCGGCCAGAGCGATCCAGCCCGCGTTCCAATCCGGCACCTCGAACTGGCCGCGCCACAGCTTAAGAATCGCCGCCTGCCCGACCTGCAAGCCGACCGTCGCCATAATGAACGAGGCGATCAGAGCGGCGATCGTCTCCGCTCTTAGATGGCCGTAGGGATGATTCGCGTCCGGAGGCCTTCTGGAGATGCGCAGCCCGATCAATACGGCGACCGAAGCGACGATGTCGGTGACGTTGTTGAATCCGTCAGCGGTCAGCGCCTCGGAATGGAACAGCCATCCCGCCGCCAGCTTCAGGGAAGAGAGTATGAGATACGCCGTTATGCTGACCCAGGCTCCCTTTTCCCCTTTGCGGATATCGCCGTATACGTCCACCTCGCCTCCTCCCCTCCTAAGCTGCTTCAGTCAATCTATTCTACTTTCATCGCAACAGTGTTCCCTTTCGATCCTCGCTTGAAACCTGTCATGCGCCCTGCCCCGTCTTGCAAAAAAAACGCCTGCCGGATATCCGGCAAGCGTCGCGGGTTATTTTCTGTCTTCTTCCGGAATCAGCTTGGCGCGAAGCTCCTGAACTTCGGGATGCTCCAAGTATTCGTCAAACGTCATCAAGCGGTCGATGACGCCGTTCGGCGTAATCTCGATAATCCGGTTGGCAATCGTCTGCATGAACTGATGGTCATGCGAGGTGAAAATGATCGGGCCGTCAAAGTCGATCAAGCCGTTGTTGAGCGCCGTAATGGATTCGAGGTCCAAGTGGTTCGTCGGCTCGTCGAGCAGCAGCACGTTGCCGTTCGTCAGCATCATGCGGGACAGCATGCAGCGAACCTTCTCTCCTCCGGACAGAACGGAAGCCTTCTTAAGCGCCTCGTCGCCGGAAAACAGCATACGGCCCAGGAAGCCGCGGATGAACGATTCGTCCGGGTCCTTCGTGTATTGGCGAAGCCATTCGACGAGGTTCAGCTCCACGCCGTCGAAATACTCCGAGTTCTCCTTCGGAAAATAAGCTTTCGTCGCCGTAACGCCCCAGGTCACCGTACCTTCGTCCGGTTCCTTCTCTCCGGCGAGAATCTGGAACAGCAGCGTTTTCGCGTGGCCGTAAGGGCCGACGAGGGCGATTTTGTCCCCCTTGTTGACGACGATGTTCACGCCGTTAAGCACTTTCTCTCCGTCGATAGTTGCCGAGACGTTCTCGACCGTAACGACTTGCTTGCCGACTTCGCGCTCGGGCTTGAAGTTGATGAACGGATATTTGCGATTCGACGGACGGATGTCGTCCAGCGAAATCTTGTCGAGCAGCTTGCGGCGGCTCGTCGCTTGCTTCGCCTTGGACTTGTTCGCCGAGAAGCGTTGAATGAACTCTTGCAGTTCCTTGATCTTGTCTTCCTTCTTCTTGTTCTGATCGCGAACGAGCTTCAGGGCCAATTGGCTGGACTCGTACCAGAAATCGTAGTTGCCGACGTACATCTGGATTTTGCCGAAATCGATATCCGCGATGTGCGTACATACTTGGTTCAGGAAGTGACGGTCATGGGATACGACGATAACGGTGCCCTCGTAGCGCGACAGGAACTCTTCCAGCCAGTTGATCGAATCCAAGTCCAAGTGGTTGGTAGGTTCGTCAAGCAGCAGAATGTTCGGGCTTCCGAATAACGCTTGCGCGAGCAGGACGCGGACCTTCTCGTTGCCGCTCAGCTCCGCCATCTTTTTGTCGTGAAGGTCGGTCGTGATGCCGAGGCCGTTCAACATGCCGGCTGCTTCGCTCTCGGCTTCCCAACCGTTCATCTCCGCGAACTCCGCTTCGAGTTCCCCGGCGCGCATGCCGTCTTCGTCGGAGAAATTCTCCTTCATGTAGATCGCGTCTTTCTCCTTCATCACCTTGTACAGACGCTCGTGTCCCATAATGACCGTCTCCAGCACGTTGAACTCGTCGTACTCGAAATGGTTCTGCTTCAGGACGGCCAAGCGTTCGCCCGGAGTGATGTGGACTTCGCCGGAGGAAGATTCGACTTCGCCGGACAGAATTTTCAGGAACGTGGACTTGCCCGCTCCATTCGCGCCGATCAAGCCATAGCAGTTGCCGGGCGTAAATTTGATGTTGACGTCTTCGAACAGGGGGCGCTTGCCGAAACGCAGGCTAACGCCGGATACGGTAATCATGAGTCTGATCCATCCTTTTCTTATTATGGGTTTATGCTTTCAAAACGCAGCGTCTCGCCGTGGTGCAGCAGGAGCAGCTTCTCCTCCGGAATGCCCAACTTGGCTCTTCCCGCCTCCAGCCTCTGCAAGGCGTCCTCGGGAGTATCGTCCGACAGCTTGAACGCGCCGTAGTGCATGGGAACGAAATATTTGGCCTTCAGGTCCAAGAATGCTTGCAGCGCTTCTTCCGGGCTTACGTGCTGGGACGACATGAACCATTCGGGATCGTAAGCCCCGATCGGAAGCAGGGCGACGTCGATATCGAACTTGCGGCCGATTTCGCTGAAACCGCGGAAATACCCGCTGTCGCCGGCGAAATAGATCGTCGGTCCGTGATCGATCTCAAGCACCCACCCTCCCCAATGGGAAGTATTCATGTCCCATGGATTGCGGCGGGTCCAGTGCTGGGCGGGAACGAACGTGAACTTCACGCCGTGAAAAGACGTATCTTCCCACCAATGCAGCTCCTGGGCTTGCAAAAAACCTTTCAACAGCAGCTTCCTCCGCAAACCGGCGGGCACGATCATTTTCTTCGGCCCTCTCAGCCTTCGAAGCGAAGATACATGGAGGTGATCGTAGTGGGCATGGGAGATCAGCACAACGTCCACGGACGGCATGTCCGACAATTCGATTCCGGGCGGCGACAGCCTCTTCTGGAATGCCATTCTGCGCGCCCACACCGGATCGGTGACGATGTTTAATCCCGACATCTGAATGAGAAAGGTCGAATGGCCGATCCAGGTCACGGACGGCTCGCGACGATTATGCTGTAGAAACCTCAGGTCCGGCTCCACGCCGGGAACGCACTTCTCGTACCCCGTCTTGTCGCGCAGTTTGCGAATCCGATTCTCACGCCAACGGTCGAATTGATCCAGCGATGCTTTGCCAGCACCGACGGAGTCCAAGTTGCCGAAGCGTCTTCTAAGCATGAAATCCCTCCGATGATGTGCTCATGTATACTATAGCAGGAAACTCCGAATTGTACCAAGGTTGCGGCGAAAATGACTTCCTATTCTCGGTCAAAGACAGCGCGAATGGGGAGCACGGCAGCGAGCTGTTTCCCATTCTTGGCATTTTGACGGCATTTGCGGTATTGTGGAGGTAGGAAAGCGAGGCGAATGACATGAAACTGTTGTCTATCGAGCCGACCCCGAGTCCGAATACGATGAAGCTTAACGTGGATGTTCGGCTCGACCCCGGCGTTCAATTGAACTATAGCAAAGATTCCAAGCCCGTCCCTCCGCCGCTGATCGCCAAACTGCTGGACATTCCCGGCGTGAAAAGCGTGTTCCAGACGGCGGACTTTCTGGCCATCGACCGCAAAGGCGCTAACGCGGACTGGGCGGCGATTCTCGACGGCGTGAAGGCCTCTTTCGGCGTCGCGGCGGAAGGCTCGCTGTCCGGCGCCGTCGATGCGGCCGGTTTCGGCGAAGCGCATGTCCGCGTGCAGATGTACCGCGGCATTCCGATCCAGATCCGCGTACGCAGCGGCGGCCAGGAATTCCGCGCGGCGATGCCCGAACGGTTCTCCGCGGCCGTTACGGAAGCCGCCGGCGCGACAATGATCCGCGAGCGGATGCTCGAGGATCTGGGCGTGCGCTACGGCGAACCGCAGGAAGTGCTCGACGAGGTGGGCCGGGAGTTGGACGCGGCCTACTCCGACGCACGGCTGCGCGACTTGATCGAGCAGGCCAAAGCCGCGGGACCGGAAGCGCCGCCGCCGAAGCCGCCCGCTCCGCTTAGCGGGGAAGAGGTGATGAAGGCGCTCGATTCGCAGGATTGGCGCGAGCGTTACGCGGCGCTGGAGCGGCTGAAGCCGGAACCGAAGGATTTGCCGGTGGTAGCCCGCGCTTTGAAGGACAGCCAGATGTCGGTGCGGCGGCTGGCCGTTGTCTATCTGGGCGACTTGCGTACGCCCGAGTCGTTCCCGCTGCTGTTCGAGGCTCTCAAGGACTCCTCCGGCTCCGTTCGCCGGACTGCGGGAGACACGTTGTCCGACATCGGCGACCCGATCGCGATCGCGCCGATGATCGAAGCGCTGGAGGACTCCAACAAGCTCGTCCGCTGGCGCGCGGCGAGATTCCTGTACGAGGCCGGCGACGAAACGGCGCTGGAGGCGCTTCGGCGCACAACGGGCAGCGAAACGGAATTCGAGGTGCGTTTGCAAGCCGAGATGGCGGTCGCCCGCATCGAGCGCGGCGAAGAAGCCGCCGGCTCCGTCTGGCAGCAGATGACTCGCATGCGCGAGCAGGAGCGCGAGCAGGAGCGCGAGTAAGACTCGCCGCATAGGGCAGATAAGAAATAACGGGCAAGCTGCCCGTTATTGAAGTCGGTGAATGCGTCCGAACCGTCATTTCCAGCAACATCCGCCAGAGCGCTGTCCAGCTCGATCCGCCAGAGCGCTGTCCAGCTCGATCCGTTCAGGTAAGCGTACACGCCTTGATGATTTTAAGCGGAAAATCCGCTTTAAATTCGCTGCCGCACCTTTTTCGAGCGATTTAATGCGGGTTTCCCGCTCTAATTCCACGATTATCCTGTTTCGGAGAAATTAAAGCGGATTTCCCGCTCTATTTCTGCTCACCTTCCCCATTCGACAAAATTAGCGCGGATTTTCCGCCCAAAACTATCCCGTCCCCCCAGTCCCTTTCAACAATGGAAGCGGACCAACGGCCCTCCTCTCTGCAACCTCGCGCGCTCCGTCGTTTCCGCCCTTGAATTGCTCTAGCTTACGGCAAGCAGCTTCGAAATCACCTGTACGCTTTCGGCACGGTTTACATGTCCTTTCGGTACAAACTGCTTGTTACCTCTGCCTTGGATTAGACCGAGTTCAGCCGCTGCACTGACTGCATTTTTAGCCCATGGGCTGATATTTGCTCCATCCGTAAATGATGCATCGACCGAAGCTGGGACAGGTTTGCCTGTTTTGTACTCGAACGCTCTTACCAGGATCATCGCCATTTCTTGACGAGTGATGGTATCCCATTTAAGTGAGTTTGTTCTCTCCATCTATACCGATCTTGCCTCCGTATAGGTAGAGAGAACAATCGCTTCATAATTTGTTACAACCGGGAATAGATAGACTTCAGCGGATAGACGAAGGCACTCACTTGCACGTCCCCGCCTTTGCTGTATAGCGACACCCCATTGCTGGACGGATCGGGAAAAATAAGGTCGGTCAGCACGAGAAGCCCATCCTCGGCAAACACTTCGACGGAAGATTGGTCGACAAACACGCGGAGTTTCAAGCGGTTACCGGCGGATTGCACGACAGCGCCGTGTTTGCACGGGAACGCCTCATGGAAGCGGGACTCGCCCGAACGGGTACGGTCGATATACAGGAAACCCGAAGCCGTCTCATAACCGATCACTGTCTCCTCCCGATCGGAAAGGCAAACTTTCAGCCCGAACTCCGCCGTATCTTCCTCCCACGCGAATTCCACTTCTATTTCATAACAGTTCCCGCTCAAGCCGGACAGCGCGCGCTCTCCCGACACAACGGTCCCGGAAGGCAGCGATACCGGCTCTCCCCGCAATTCGCCGAGCTCTTCGATTGGCATCGAGACAAGACGAATTCCTTCGGCCGTCCTCGTCAGAAAGAGCGAACGCGGGATCGTCATCGCGCTGCGCCATTCCGCCGTCGGCGTTTGGTTTGCGTACTTCCAGTTGCTCATCCATCCGATTAGGAGACGGCGTCCATCCTTCTCGGGGACATCGGACCAAGTGACGCCGGCATAGTTGTCACGTCCGCAGTCCATCCAGAGGATCTCTTCAGGCTCCAGGTCGCTCGTGAACGTACGTCCGTCGAAATGGCCGATAAAATATTGGGTTCGAGAGCCTTCGGGGTATGTCGGGTTATCTCCGATACTGACGAGCAGCACCCACTTCGCATTCCCGGTTTCGCCGTCGACGGAGAGCTCGAACAGATCCGGGCATTCCCACACCCCCGCGTGAGAACCTTCCCCCGCTCCGAATTCGCCGGTGTATGTCCAATCTCTCAAATTCACGGACGCATAGAATCGGACATGGTCGCCTGCGACCAGCACCATCACCCATTGCTTGCCGGCGTCGTGCCAAATTACCTTCGGATCTCGGAAGTCCGTGATTTCAACGTCGGCAAGCACCGGATTGCCCTCGAACATCGTCCACGTTCGGCCTTTGTCCTTGCTGAACGCGAGACTCTGGCGCTGCCTCGGCCGTTCGGCTACTCTCTTTCCGTCGATCACGTAAGCATTGTCCTCGTTATAGACGGTTCCCGGATACGTATCCGCATGCGTGAAGATGGCGACGAGGCCGTGTCCGCCATCGAAGAAGCCGCTCGCGTCGTTCCAATCCACGACGGCGCTGCCGGAGAAGATCATGCCGTTGCGATCGGGCGACATTGCGATCGGCAGATGCTCCCAACGAACCAGATCCTGGCTTACCGCATGCCCCCAATGCATCGGACCCCATACGTTTTTATCGGGATAGTGCTGGTAGAACAAATGATATTCGCCTTCGAAATAGACGAGCCCGTTCGGATCGTTTAACCAACCCGACGAAGGACTGAAGTGGAATTGAGGCCGGTATTTTTCTTGTGTCGTTTGCGAATTCGCTGTCAACATGATCTCTCCTATTTCCGTTAATGCGGGCATCGCCGGAATCGCGCCTTTCCTCTTCGTGGCAAGGGCGCCGGCCGCGTTGGCAAACTGAGCCATGGCGTAAAGCTCGTCTTCGCCCAGGTCGTCGATCCTGCAGTCTCTTTCCAGCAGTTGATATAGAAAGCCGCCCCAAAAAGCGTCTCCGGCTCCGGTCGTATCCACCGCTTCCGCCGGAAATCCGGGAACGGAGAACGCGATGTCTCCTTTGCGCACATAACAGCCTTTCTCCGCTCGCGTGACCAGAACGATACGCACGCCGTAATGGAGGCGGATATATTGAGACCCCCGAACAAGATCGTTTGTTCCAGAGATGAATTCAAGCTCCTCTTCCGAAATTTTGAGCACGTCCGCATAGGTTAATCCGATTCGGATTTTCTCCCTAGCGTGTTCGAGATTGTTCCATAACGGAATTCGCAGATTGGGATCGAACGACACGACCGCCCCGCTCGCTTTGGCGAAGATGGCCGCGTTGATCGTCGCGGTTGACGCCGGCTCGTGCGTCATGGATATCGAGCCGAAATGAAAAATTTTCGATTTTTCCACGATCGTATAATCGACATCCGTTTCGTTAAGAAGCCTGTCCGCACCCGGGTTCCGTACGAAGCTGAACGTCCGGTCCCCGCTTTCGTCCAAATGAACGAAAGCAAGCGTAGTGCTCGCCTCGTCGGTACGGACAACGCCCGTCGTCTCTATGCCGCAAGCTTCCAGCGTGTCGGTCAGGAAACGGCCGAACGGATCATCGCCTACCTTGCCGATGAAAGCCGTTTGTTTTCCCCATTTCGATAACGCCGCCAGCACGTTGGCGGGCGCCCCGCCCGGATTTTGCTCGAATCGAGCGTTGCCGCTATCGGACGAGCCGGAGGGCGTAAAATCGATCAATACTTCTCCAAGCGACGCAACATCCAACATCTCTCCACCACCTGCTTTTTCTAGTTTCTACGGGAGGTTACGGTTGAAAAATCGGCTGCATGCTCCAAATCCGCAGCGATTCGATCCATAGCTCCCCGTCTGCGAACAGTCGAATCCCTTCTGCGTTCCTATGGGACGGATAAGATCGGGTCGTCAAGCTCTTCAATCCGTTCGCATAAGCTTCGATCAGAGAGCGGTCGACGAAGATCCGCAGACGCAGGGGCTCGCCCCGCAATTCCAGCGCGCCTTCTTGTACGCCGGTCGGCCGTTCTCTCGGATCCAGCGTCGAACGGTTCCGGTCGACGCCGAACCGTTCCCGAAGTCGATCGTAATAGAGGATCGTCTCTTCTTCGCCTCCCGGCGAACGACGAACGGACACGCCGTAACGGTTCGCGGGGCTCTCTCGGAAGATAAGCTCGATTTCCAACCGATCGCCGAGAATACTCTCCAGCCGCCGATTCGCTTCTTCCAGGGACACCTCTGACAGCGAAAGCAGCAGCCGGTCGCGCAAATGCTCGATCTCCCGGAGCGGCTCAATTCCCAGCCGACCGTCTTCCCGCAAGTGAAGCGAAACCGGCATTCCCGCGCCATGGGCCCATCCGCTGTCGTACTCCGATTCGAGCGTGCGTTCACCTTGAGCGATCGTGAACAGCAAAGACCGTCCCGTGATCGGATCGATCATCCCGCTTGGGCCCGAGAAGTGGAAGTCCCCGGCATCGATTTGCTGCGGCCCTTCATCGTCCGGAACGAACCGGAAGTTCTTCGCGTCATACGTTCCGATCCAATAATGCACGGTCATCTTCGCCCCGGAACCCCACGGGCTGATCAGAAAGATATGCTTGCCCGTCTCCATCCCGCCGCGTTTCAACGGCAGCAGCACCGGCAACTCCCATCCCGTTCCCAGATGAGGGTGCTTCGTATAGTCGCTGACGAAGAACGCGCCCTTGTACGCCCAATCCTCCATGTTATCGGAGACGTAGACGAAGGCCGTTCCGCCCCGTCCGACCAGACCGCCGCCGACCAGCATGACCCAGCGCCCGTCTTCCTTCCATACGAACGGATCGCGGAAAAATCCGGGCAGCGCTTCGTCGTCCTGCGGCAACTCGACAAGCGGCGTCTGACGTTTCGTCCACCGGACCAAGTCCAAATCCCCGTCTTCCGGAAACGTGCTCCTCGCCAATGCTACGCATTGATCGGGTGTCTTGCCGAAGTCCCCTGCGGTATAAAAGAGAGCGGGAACCCCGTTCTCGTCCGGCGCTGCGCTTCCCGACCATATGCCGTCCGGATCGATGCCCGGTTCGGGCGCGAGCGCCGGCGGCAGGTCCCGCCAGCGGATCAAATCCTCGCTCACCCAATGCCCCCAATGGATCGATTGCCAGAACGGGCCTTTCGGATTGGCCTGATAAAACAAATGATAGCGGCCGTTATAATAGATCGGAGCATGGGGCTCGTTCATCCAATGGCCCGGAGGGCTCAGATGGAATTGGGGCCGGTGCCGGTCCGGAGTGAACAGTTCACGCGGGATTGTCAGGTCCTCCCGCGGAATTTCCGGTATTCGACCGCCATAGGGTTCCAGCGCATCCCGAAATAGGCGAAGCACCTCTTCCCCTTGCAAGCTTCTGGAATAAATCCGGAGTTCGTCCATGAGACCGTCGAAGTGATGCTTGATGAAAGGCCCGGCCAATACCGCTTCTTCGTTATGGCGCCCGACGAGCAAATCGGCTTCGCATGGCGTAATGCTTGCCGACGCCGGATGCGTCAGACTGGCGGCTTCTTCTCCGTTGAGATACAGCTTCAACGTGCCGGTACTCGTATCGTAGGTTGCGGCCACGAACGACCACCGGTTTTTCGGAATCGGCCGGTCATGGCACCAGACTTCGACCCATTCGTTGCCGAGCCCAAGCTGCAACGACCAGGATCCGTGTTTGTAGAGCCCGAACGCGTAGCCTTGCCGAAGCTCGCCATTATGCTGGTTCACGATGGGGCAAAGCCGATGATCATGGTCGATGTCATAGGTACGCGGCGCAATCCACGCGGAAATCGTCAATCCGTCGGCCGGTTTCCCTACCTCGCCGGACGAACGGCGAATAGAGGTGGAATATCCGTCGAAGATCAGGGCGGTTCCGGATATTCCAGGACGCCAAACCGGATGCCGCGGCGGTTGAAACCGTCCCTTGCTCAGGGCAAATTCAATGATGTCTTCCCTGCCCGACGCGATGTCTCTTGCCTTGTTTCCTTGACCTTCGTCGAACGGCCAGTATGCGATCAACGATTGCTCTTCTCGTTCTGCTCGCAACACCTTCTCCTCCTGTTCTATGCCGTACGAGAATAATAGGAGACTGGCCGGAACAGACGATATCCGTTCCGGCCGGTCTTCCCGAGACTCCAATTGGATCTATTATTTCTGAGCGGCTACATAACGGTCGTAACCGGTTTGGTGGGCTTTCAGCAGATCTTGGACCCCCATTTTGTCCAAGGTTTTCTGGAATTCTTCCCACTCTTTTTCAACACCGCCTTTAAGCAGCCATTTGGCCCGCATTTTGTTGATGTAGGCGGAAATATCCGGCTTCAGACGATCGATGACTTCCAATTCCTCCGGTTTGAAGAAGAGGTTCGGGAACTTTTCGTCCTCCATTTGCGGAACGTAATAGTTGACACTGTCGTCAATACGTTGTTGGGCTCGCGGTTCGACAAAAGCGACTTTGTCCTCCATGCCGGACAGGAGAAGACCGATGCCGTTCGTGACCGCAGATTTTTGTCTGAACTCGCCCGGGTTCTCTACCGTCTTCTGAATCAGCTTGCCGCCGGCGTCCTTGTCGAACCAAACGCCGGTCGGGCCGAAGCGGGTTTGCGCCGCCATCTCAGGCTCGTAGAAGGAATCCAGCCATGCCGCCGTAATTTCCGGGTGTTTGTTATTTCTCGTGATGGTCGCGCCGTCGCGGCCGATCCCGCCGCCGTTGTTCCATTTGACAACCATGTCTTTGAACGGAGGCACGATGACCCAATGTTCGCCTCTTTCGGGACCGACAACGTCGTTTTTGTCCCACCAGATCAAGGCGCCGATCGTTTCGTCTTCCGTTTTGCCTCTGGCGAAGTACGTATCATAATCGTGCGTGAACGCATCCAGGTCTACTAGACCTTCTTTGAACCAATTGTGCAAATAAGACGTCGCTTGCTTGAAGCCTTCTTGCTGAGCGGAGAGGGAGACTTTCCCATCCACCACGTTTAGGTGATCGATAAACGTCGGATTGTTCGGACGATACGTCTTGTCCGGCACACCGAACGCCCCGAACAGAACGCCGATATCGCCGGTCCAGAAATTGTCGATGTACGTCAGCGGAATTTCATCCGGTTTGCCGTTGCCGTTCGGATCTTCCGTTTTGAATGCTTTCAATACGGCCGTAAACTCGTCGATTGTCGTCGGCATTTGCAGCTTCAGCTTGTCAAGCCATTCTTTGTTGATGTACAGGAAGTCCGGATTCGCGCCGATCTCTTCCTGCCCGGAGCCGAGTTCTTCTCCTTGCGGCAGCGCGTAGATATTGCCGTCAGGCGCCGTAATCGACGCTCTGATGTCCGGCCGACTGTCCAGGATCGACTTCAGGTTCGGCATATGCTTCTCGATCAGATCGTTAAGGGGAATGAGCGTGCCGTCTTGGCCGTATCGGAGCAGCTCCGTATCCGAGAAACGACCGCTGAAGAAGAAGTCGGGAAGGCTGCCGCTCGCCAGGAGCAAATTGCGCTTTTCGATATAGTCGTTGTCTACGGTCGTATCCCATTCGACGTGAACGTTCGTGTTTTTCTCAAGCTCTTGAATAAGAGGCTGCGTGTTGAAGTCGCCCGGTGCGAGCGACGGTCGGTGCGCGAACGCCTTCAAAGTGATTTTGTCTTTAAGTGGGAATTGGCCGGCATCATTCGTTTCGGATGCCGATGCGCTTGCGGACGGTTTGGCGCTTGCGCTTGCCGAAGGCGATGCGTTGTTGTTGTTGCTGTTGCCGCTGCATGCGGAGAGTACCGAGGTCAAACCTAGAAGGATTGCCAACCCGAATGACGTTTTTCTGTTCATTGTTCAAAAACCTCCCTTTTATTGGCTTGCCGCATTGCAAAAACCGGTCCTGCTTATGTTGCGCGGTTTTCACTCAGGAGAGAATCACCTCCTTAAATAGTGCCCGGATTCGCTTCGTTCTCAGCCTTTGACCGAACCGATGAACACCCCTTGAACGAAATAACGCTGCAGGAACGGATACAGAATCAAGAGCGGAAGCGCAGCGACGATGATTACGCCGTATTTGATTAATCCCACGATCCGCTGCTGCTCGACGGCCGTCTGAATGTCCGACACCATATTTCCGGTAGGCTGGTTTTGAATCAAAATATTTCTCAGAATCAACTGAAGCGGGTACTTGGCATCGTCTTTGAGATAAATCAAAGCGTCAAAAAAACCGTTCCATTGTCTTACGATCGCAAACAGGGCGAGCACGGCAATGATCGGCTTCGATAACGGCAGAACGAAGCTCCAGATGTACCGCAAATTCGTGCATCCGTCCATGCTGGCCGATTCGCGGATTTCTTCGGGAAGACCTTGAAAGAACGTTCTGGCAATGATGATGACGAAAGCGTCCAGGGCGGGAAGCATGACGACTGGCCAGATCGTATCCATCAGATGCATGTTCCGGATAAGCAGATAGGTCGGAATCAGGCCCCCGTTGAAAAACAAGGTGATCGCAAAGAAGAGCATGAACGCGTTTCGGCCGTAGAAATCCTTGCGCGCCAACGGGTAAGCGGCCATGATGGCCAGCGAAGTGCCGATGAACGCCGACAGCGCCGCATACAGCAGAGAATTCCGATACCCGGTCCAGATCGCGCCGTCGCCGAAAATCCGCTGATACCCTTCGAACGTGATTCCTTGCGGAATCAACCAGACATCGCCGGTGCCGACCCGATTCGGGTCGCTGAAGGAAGCGATCAGAATAAAGTAAAGCGGGTATAAGATCATGAGCGTAAATCCGATGAGAAGCGTATAGTTGGCGATGTCGAACAGCACGTCGCCGGTCGATTTTCTTTTCATGGTAAGCAAGTCCGTTCACTCCTCTCTTAGAACAAGCTGTTTCCGCTCATTTTTTTAACCGCCCGGTTGACGATGAACAGCAGAATCAAATTGATGACGGCGTTAAACAGCCCGATCGCCGCGGAGAAGCTGTATTGCGCCCGTTGAATTCCGATTTTGTACACGTAAGTCGGTATGATTTCGGAAGCGTCCACGTTGATGTCCGTTTGCATGAGAAACGCTTTCTCGAAGCCGATGTTCATCAGATTGCCAACGGCCAGAACGAACAACACGACGATCGTTGGCATAATGCCGGGAATATCGATATGCCTAATCCTTTTCCATTTGCTTGCTCCGTCCACGACGGCCGCTTCGTGCAAGTGCGGATCGATCCCGGCCAACGCCGCCAAATAGATGATGGAAGAAAATCCGGTCGTCTGCCACACTTCGGTAAAGACGTAAATCGGTCTGAACCACTCGGAATCCGTCATGAACATGACCGGTTTGCCGCCGAAGGCCACAATGAGATGATTAACGATGCCGCTGTTCGGGGACAGGAACACGAACACCATGCCGATCAGAACGACGGTCGAGATAAAGTAGGGGGCATAGATGGACGTCTGCATGAATTTTTTGAGTCTTTGTCGCTTGACCTGATTCAACATAAGCGCAATAAAGATCGGAATCGGGAAGGCGACGGCGAGCAGAAGCAAGCTCAAATAGACGGTATTTTTCAGTACCTGCTCGAAGTTATAGGATTCGAAAAACCGGACAAAATGATCGAACCCGACCCAGGGGCTGTCCCAGATCCCTTTGGCGGCGGAGAAATCTTTGAACGCGATTTGGACCCCGTACATGGGCATATATCGGAAAATGATGAAGTAGGCCACGGGAAGAGACATCAGCAAATAAAGCTCCCAATTGACCCGAATTCGTTTCAAGCGCATTCCGAACTCCTCCAATTCCTTGTTGAAACGTTTACGTAAACGTTTTTATCAAGCAGTAAAAAAGAGTGCCAGCTTCAAATGAAACGATCGGCTAGCACGAACCCCTCAACACCAACGTTGTTGGAAGACGGTACTCATTTCCTTGCTCATGTTCCTGGTTTTCGATTCTTTGAATCATCGCTTCCGCAGCCTTTACGCCGATTTCAAAAGAAGGCTGGCGAATGACCGACAGCGGCGGAGTCGTAATCTTCGTCCAATCATAGTCGTCGAATCCGATCACCGCGAGTTCTTCCGGGATTTTAATCCTTTGCTCCTGAAGGTAGGACACCCCCCCCATAGTCAACACGTTATTGGCCACGAACAAAGCGGTAATGTCGGAGGAAGCAAGAAGCTCCTTCGCACATTCGTATCCGCTTTCGAAGCTCGCTACGGCTTCTCTCACAAGCGATGGATCGAATGCGATTCCGCGATCGGAGAGCGCTTTCTTGTAGCCGTCCAATCGTTCGTTGCTCGTGGATATTCCCAGCGACCCGGTAATGAAGCCGATTCTGGTATGTCCTCTCTCCAACAAGGTTTGAACCGCCTGCAACGAACCGCCGAATCCGTCCGCCAATACATAATCGCCGGAGTAGCCTGCCGGCTTGCGGTCAATAAACACGACCGGATAACGGGAGCGTACCGTATCGTTCAAATAGCTCGCTTCATCCGCTATGGATGCGATGATGAGCCCGTCGATCAGCTTGGAATTGAACAGCTTGATCTGTTCCTTCTCCTCTTCGAGCTCTTCCGTCGAGTTGTTGCTGAGCAGCATTTGATACCCATACTGTCTCAGCGTCTTCTGAATGCCTTGCGCGATGGTCATGAAGAAAAAATTCGAAGTGTCGGATGGAAGCATCGGAACGATCAGCCCGATCGTGTTGGTCTTCTGGCTTCTCAAGCTTTGCGCGACGGCGTTAGGACGGAAATCCAGCTGCTCCATGGCGCGGTACACTTTCGATTTCGTCTCTTCGGACACGAATCTCGTATGATTCACCACATGGGAAACGGTTGCGATGGAAACTCCCGCGGCTTCGGCAACTTCTTTAATTCCGACTTTCATCCGTTCCCTCACCTTTCAGAAAAACGTTTACGTAATCGTTTTTATATGGTGATTATAAACGCTTTCAAGCTGGGCTGTCAACGATAATCCACGTGATTGTCTATTTGAATTACAGCGTGAATCCATGAACAGTTGAACAAAAAATCCGGCCGCCCGCAGCCGGCCGGATTGGTATTCTCCTGTTGTCTCATCTGAATCCAAGCTTCATTCCGGTCCCTCCTGCCGCATTTCCCATGCGTCGAGCGACCTGAGCACCGCGTCTCCGCCTTCCGCGAACCACTCGACGCCGAGGCTGTCCGGACGCGGGTATATTCTGTTCGACATCGCGCGATTGCCCGCGAACAGCTCGACTGAAGTTCTGTCCACGAAAAGACGCAGCATTACGATCCCGTCCGCGTCCGGCCAAAGTTCCATCTCCGCGACGCCTTTGACGTTCGCCCCGGAGCGATCGCGATCGACCGATACGTTCCCCTTCTCGCGATCGTATCTGATTTCCGTATATTCGCCGCCGTCCGCGGAGCAGCGCACCCGCACTCCGAACGCTCGGGCAGACGAGGCGCCGGCGTCGAACGCCATGATCAATTCGAGCGCATCCCCGTGAATGCCGAGATGGGACAGTCCCACTCCCTCGGCAACGACATGCGCTCCGAAGGAAATGTGCTTCCCCCGCAGTGCTTGCAGTTCTTCGACCGGCTCCATGACGAGCAACCCGTCTTCCGTCAGCCGCAACTCCCGCGGCAACGTCATCGCGCCCATCCAGCCGTCCTCCCGCTCCGGCATATCGCTGCCCCATATGTTCATCCAGCCGATGAGAATGCGACGTCCGCGTTCATCGAGCAGCGTCTGCGGCGCGTAAAAGTCGAAGCCGTAGTCCAGACGCTCCCTATAGCGGACGTCCAGCTTGCCGCTCTCGTAATCGAAGCTCCCGGACAGATAGAGCGTCTTCGTGTCGCCCATGTTCATCGGCGACACGATCAGCACGTGGCGGTCTTCGCCGCCCAGCGGGAACAAGTCCGGGCATTCCCACATATTGCCCATCGCTCCGTCGCCTTCGGCAGCCGCGCCGATGAACGTCCACACGCGAAGATCGTCGGACCGGTAATACAGCGCCTTGCCGTTGCCATCCTTACCGTATCCGACGACCATGTGCCACCTGCCGTCCCGCCTCCATACCTTCGGATCGCGAAATCCGAACCCGCCCTCCTCCGGCGGTCCTTCAATGACCGGGTTGAACGCGGCTTTCTCGAAGACGATGCCGTCCGCGCTCGTCGCCAGACATTGCACCTCCTCCGGCTTGCGTCCGTCAACGTGACCCGTATAGATCAAAGTAAGCGTTCCGTTATCGTCCACAGCGGAGCCGGACCAGCACCCGCCGCCGATGCCGTCGGTCACATAGTCGTAAGGCTCGGACGGAGCGAGCGCGACGGGAAGGTGCTCCCAGTTCACGAGATCCGCGCTGACCGCATGGCCCCAGTACATCGGTCCTTGCTTCGGCGCGAACGGATAATGCTGATAGAAGACGTGATACTTGCCCTTGAAATAGATGAGGCCGTTCGGATCGTTCATCCATCCGACCGCCGGCATCAAATGGTAGCGAAGGCGGTAGCGCTCGTTCTTGACCGCGTGCGACTCGCCGCCGAGCGCCCCGTTCGCGAGCGCGATCCGTTCTTGATGCTTCATCCCGGTTCCTCCTCGGAAAAGGCCCGGCTCGGCAAAAGCCGTCCGGACCCGTCGCCCATTATTGACTAAGTGTAATATTGATGCCTTCTTCGAGCATGTTCTTGGCGTTTTGCGAGAAGGTGCCTGCCGGCGTACCGTCTTTGATGCCCGCCAGGACGATGCCGTTCGCGTCCCAATACTTCTCTACGCCGATCGGAGCGAAAAGGACTTTGCCGGCCAGCTTGTTGATCAGGTCGACTTTATCTTGGCCGAAGTTCGTTACGTTCGCTTCCGAAGCGACTTTCGCTTCATTCGCGGACATCATCTTGATGAACGCAGCCGCGCCTTGCGGGTTTTTGGAAGCGGTCGGAATCGCCCAGCCGGAAAGTCCGCCCGGACCGACGTCGTTCGCGCCTTTCGGACCTGTCGGCACCGGCACGAAATCGATTTCGTAATCGCTCTTGAAAACCGTGAAGCCGGAAAGGCCATATTCCGCGGTCATCGCGAGTTTGCCGTTCTTGAACTCGGAGATGAAGTAATCGCCTTCCTTCTCCCTGTCGATGAACTTGTCTTTCAAGAGCGCGTCCTGCGCAAACTGCATGGCTTCCTTGACGTTCTCCGAATCGTAGTTCGTCGAGATCGCGCCGTCCGCGCCGTAGTTCAGCAGCGTTTTGCCGTTGGAGCCTACGTAAAGCGGATAGCCCGCATCCCACCAGCCGAAGCCGAACTGGTCGTTTTTGCCGTCGCCGTCCGTGTCGGCCGTCATCTGCATCGCGACCTCGCGGAACGCATTCCAGTTCCAGCTGCCTTCCTGGTAGTATTCCGAAGGCGTCTTCACGCCGTTGTTCGTGAACAGCGTCTTGTTGTAGTAGATGACGATGGGCGCTGCGGACGTGCCGACCGCGTACGGCTTGCCGCCGAACGTGAACGTGTTCGTGACCGCGCCGTTCCACATCGGATCGGACAGATCCACGTACGGATCAATCGGCTGCACGATTTTCTTTAGCGGATACACCGGGAAGTTCTGATCGTTCGCCTGCGCGATATCGACTTGGTCGCCCGCGTTGACCATCGAGATGAGCGTCGGTTTCTGGTCGCCCCACGGAACTGCGATGACGGTGACTTTGCCGCCGGTCTCCGCTTCGAACTGCGGGATCGTCTCCCACACGGCGTCGTAAGCGCTTGGGTTGTTCGCTTTCGACTCCTCGTACTGCTCCTTGGACGTATGATAAAGAATCGTGATGTTGCCGTCGACCTTCGGCGTTTCCGCGGATGCCGAAGGAGATTCGGTGGCGGCCGCGCTGGACGCTGGCGCGCTCGCGGAAGGCGAAGCGTCTTCCTTGCCGTTGCCGCCGCAGCCCGTGATGACAAGCATGATAGACAGGACGAGCGATAATCCGATTCCGATTTTTTTGTTATTCATGGACAATAATCCTCCTTGTGTACTTACTGAAGAATAGGTACCGTATGACTCCCTTGAATAAGCCTTGCTTGCCTCAGTTCGTCCGAAATCCGGAAGGCATCGCCTCCTTTCCTGCGGCCCGCGGGCCTCTACTTGATGCCGACGTGCTCCACGCTGTCCGTGAAAAACCGCTGCGTAAGCAAGTACAGGACGAGCAGAGGCAGGATCGCGAGCAACGCCCCGGCCTGAATTCGGGTCAATACGGCCAGCGGGTCGCTGATCGTCTGAACGTTCACGATCGATTCGAGGTCGACCCTGAGCGAAGACAGCGCGATCGCAAAATTTTTCTTCATATGGCCAAGGAACAGGTTAGACATGTAATACTCGTTCCAATGCCAAACGAAGGAGAACAAGAACACGGTGATGATCGCGTTCTTCGCGTTCGGGAGCATGATGCGGAAGAACGTCCGGAACGGCCCGTAGCCGTCGACGTAAGCGGCGTCCTCCAGTTCCTTCGGCATCCCCGCGAAAAACTGGCGGAAGATGAAGATGTACAAGCCCGAGCGCAGCCCCATCGCGAAGAGCGACGGAAGATAGAACGACCAGTAGCTGCCGATGAGACTGATCGAATCCGGCCCCCCCGCAATCGCCGACCAAAGCTTCATCAATCCGAACGCGTCGAAGAATTTCATGTCCGCATACAGCGGCAGGATGATCGTTTGAACCGGGACGACGAGCGTCAGGATGACAAGCGCGAACAACGTCTTCGCCAGCGGGAAATGGAATCTTGCGAAGCCGTAAGCGACAAAAGCGCAAGACAGGATGTCCAGAAGTCCGCAGCCTAAGCCGATATACAAGCTGTTCTCGAAAGCGCCCCAGAAGTCCATAACCCGCAGCGTATCGGCGAAATTTTGCAGCGATACCGTCTTCGGAATCCAGATGACGCTCGGATCCGTCACTTCCTCCGGCAGCCTGAGCGCCATGCTGAACATATAGAGGAGCGGATACAGCAATTGGTACGCCAGCACGATCAACACCGCGAAGCGGATGAAGGAAACGACGCGGGAAAGGAACAGCTTGCTCCATTTCGCCGGCACTCTAACGTTCATAACGGTTCACCGCTTTCGATTAGTTGTGCAGATGGACGAGCCGTTTCTTGAGCAGCGCGTACACCAGGCCCAGGAACAGGCCGATCAGAAGACAGTAGATCCAGGAGAGCGCGCTGCTGTAACCGAACCGGACCTGCTCGAACGCCGTGTTGTAGATCATAAGCACGACCCCGTTGCCGTAATCGGTGAACGTGTCGATAATCGTATAGATCACATTAAGCAGAATGAACGGCGTCAGCATCGGCAGCGTGATTTTCCAGAACTGCTCCCACGACCTCGCCCCTTCGACGGACGACGCTTCGTACAGCTCGCCGGAAATCGCGTGCAAGCCGGCCAGAAAGAGCAGCACTTGAACGCCCGAACGCCACGTCAGATCGAAGATCCGGGCGATGACGCTGTTGAAAACCTCGATGAGCTTCGGTCCGAAGCCAAGCTCGGTTAACACCCCGTTAATTCCCCCGCCTCCGAACAGGTAGACGGTATCCGTGCCGCCCCGCACCCCTTGGGAGAAAATGTCTTCCTTCAATATCTCCATCAACACGCCCGATGCGACGATCACCGGCAGGAACGCGATTGCCCGCATAAGGCCCCTGCCCCGGAACTTGTTCTTCAGCAGCACCGCGACGAACAGGGCGTAAACGAGAATGAGCGGAACGCCGTACAGCATGTTCACGAACGAATCGACGGTTTCGCGGATAAATTGCGGATCCTTGAAGATGGCGTACATGAAGTTGTCCCCGCCTACGAACGTCCCTTTAAGGCCCTCCGGGGTCATCTCCATGTTCTGGAAAGCGAACTTCAGCGAGGTCAGGAGCGGACCGGAGAAAAAGAGCACGAACCCGACGATCCACGGCAGAACGAACATCAAGCCATAGAGCTGCTTCTTCCTCGGGTAGGACATCGATTGCAACCGTCTGAACATGTAATCCCCCCCTAGCGAACGCGGTAGCCGTTCGGTTCGATCGGCTCATCGTCTGCGATGAAAATGTCATTCGAATAATTGACCGTAACCGTCTTGCCGCCCGCGAATTCTGTCCGGTACACGCCTTCGCCGAGCTTGTCATGCCTGACGATCGATTGGCCGGCTGTCTGAGACAGCACCCCGCTCAACTCTTCGTATTGCGAGATGACGTCCTCGAACCATAGATTGAAGTCGCCGCCGTACAAATCGTCATACGCGGTGCCGACGAGCAGGCTGCCGTCGCGGGCGACGAACCGGTAAGCCGGATAGGTGCCGGTCTCGAGCAACTTGAGCAGATAAGCGCGGGTATCTCCCCTGAGATTGATCGGCTCCCCGTAAGCCGGGATCAACCCGCTGACCGCCATGCTGTAGAACGGAACGGATTCGTCCTCCATATCGAAGCCGCTGGCGTTTAGCGGAACGTCAGCGAGCGCTTCCGCGTTCGGAAACGTATAAGCATTCGCCCGTCCGAAGAGCAGACCGTCGCTGCGCGAAGCCGCGTCGCGCAAGCTCTCCTCCCAAATGCGCCCCGTCTCGTTCTTGGACAGCGAGTTTTTTCGGAAGTCGGAGTACAGCATCGAGCCGACGCTCTCGTAGGCGGTTCGGGAATAGCCGTTCTTCTCCGCCGACTTCGCAAACTTTCCGATCGCTTCAGCCACGGACTCCGGCTTCATCAAATAAGAGGGACGGACGTTCGGATCGCGGGCTCCGCTGCCGAGCAAGTAGCTGCGCTGCAGCGCGGGCGCCCGGCTGATGTTGCGGGCGGCGTCGAAAAATCGGTTGAAACCGTTGCCGTTCACGTACAGATTGATCGGATCGACGACGGGATAGAGCGCGTTTCCTTGCTCTTCCATCTCCTGCGCGAGCTTGCGAAAGCCCTTGTTGCCGCCAATCCCGCTTTCGGCCTCTTGGGAAATCGGCACCTTGCCTCGCATGCCTCCGTCCTGCCAGCCCGCCAGCCGGATGCTGACATTCGGAACGCCGCTGCTCCTCAGTCTCGCAGCGATGTCCCGAATGTCGTCGAACGAGGTGAGCGTCCGCGTCGTGCCGTACGGAATGCCCAGGAACGTCTCGCGAACCGGAATGGCGCCGATCAGCTCCAGCATGAGCGGAGGCGGGGAGAACGGCCGCCCGCGATAAGGCTTCACGCCTTGCTCCTCCTGCAAATATTGTCTGTACCGACCGGCCATGCCCGTGTAATCGGCCCGATCTCCGCCGAGAAAATGGTAGCGAACCTCGAAGGGCGCGCCGCCCGCGTTGGAAGCGGAAGCCCGCAGCACCTGCTTCTCGTTCGCGCTGCCTTCCATGACGACGTTCGTCTCTATCTCCATCAGGTTGAGATAGCCCGATACCGAGTTGTAGGCGTTCGACTTGCCGCTTACCGATGCTCGGATGCCGGCCTGGTAAGCGCCTTGGCGGATAACCGCGACGAACGCCGCATCGTTCTTCTTCAACCCGAACACCGGGAGCATGACCGTTTCCGTCCGCTGGTTGTTAAGCGGCTTCTCGACGGCGCGATCCCGGCCGTATACGCGTTCGTCGAAGGCTTGATAGATACTCTTGCCATTGTTGAAGCGCATGAGGGCGCCGCTGCCGTCCGGCACGAGCAAGTATCCCTCATCGGCGATGCCGCCCGCGCCGAAGAACGGGAGCAGATTGATATTGACCAGGCTGTACTTGCCCCTCTGTTCGATGCGCGACGTCTCAACCGCCGCGGAGAAACCGTCGTCCTGCAGGCTGTATCGAACGGGAATGACGAAGCCCGCCTGCCCGAAGGCGAACGTCACTTCAACGCCGTCATCCGTCCGTTTCCACGCGTACGTACCGTCTTTAATGCTCCCGGTATAATTATTCAATTGAAATGGCCTGCTCTGCTCGTCCACGTAATCCAGCAACAGTTGCGCGTTCAAGTCCTGCAGCTTGGCGCCCTTGGCCACTTTATCCGTCTCCCGGTCGGCCGGATTGCTGGACCATAGGGCCCCAGAAGCAAGATCGGTCACCGTCACGACCGCCGTGCCCGGATCGAAGTCCATCGCCAGCCGTTCCGTTCGCGCGACGCGCACCGCCGGACCGTTCTTCGGCTCGCCCGCCTCCGGAAGGACGACCGCCGTTTGTTCGCCGCTGACGGCCGCCGGCTGGCGGCCGTCGGCGGCCTTCAGCGCGACGTACGCGCCGATGACGAGCGCCAGGACCGCGAGCAGCTTGATCGACCATCGCATGATTTTCATCGCGTATGCCTCCTTCCTGCTGTCTTTGAACTCTAGATCCGGAACATCAGCTCGTTGTAGATTGTCTTAACGAAAAGATAAGTTTGCTGAAACAGCGTGTAGAAGAGCATCGCCAGGAACACGACAATCGCCATCGCAGCGAACGTCAGCAGGACGGATGTCAGCGTGCGTTTGAAACCGTAATCGTGAATGGCCAGGAAGCCGACCAGCATGAGCACGCCGCTCCAAATTAGAGAGACCGCGGTCATGTAGGGCAAGAAAACGCCTTCCTCCAGCACGAGCACATTGCTCAGCAACGTCGTCAAAATCAGGGCTGCCACGTACGGAGTCAACGCGTAGGCGCTGATGATCGCGATTTCCTTCGCCTTGCCTTCGCCGTCCATCCACGTCGCCACCGCCCAATTGCAGGAGACCCACAAGCCGTACAGAACGATCGTTTTCGCTGCGATCAGCAGCACGTTCAAGTCGTTCAATTCATGGGGGTTGAAAATAAAGCCCGTGTTCTGCCGACTTGCGATACTGGCGAAGAAGAATATCGTCACGATGACGCCCGCGAACAAGAGCGAGCCTTTGCCTTCCTCTTTGACCGCATAGAAGCTGTCGAATGGATGGAGCAGCGCCTTCAGCGGATTCAGCTTGCGGCGGAACAGCAGCGGATTGCGCGCCGTCTTCTTCTTCGTTGCGGTTCCTTTCGCGTACCGGTACGCTTTGCGTCCGTAATAGCCGAGCAGCGGGCAGCCTAACAACGACATGATGAGCGGCAAATGCTCGCGAACCGTCTGAATCCGAATTTTCCCGTAGGAGTCCGAATAGCCGCCGCGGTCGGCGCCGAGCCGGTAATACGGCAGCGCTTCTTCGTATTTTCCTTCGTTCTCGAGCGCTTTGGCGATGCCAGCGTACGCCTCGCGATTGTTCATGTCTCGCCTGGACGCTTGATGCCATATTTCGGCCGCCTCCGCGTAGCGTCCTTCGGCGTACAGCAGCGTAGCCCGATGAACGAGGCTGCCGTATTCCGTCGGGACGAATCGCGTGATATTGCGTTTGGCCGCGTCCAGCACAAGTACTGCATTGCCTTGGTACGCGACGGCCGTCGGCTGCAGGAATGTTCCCCGCTGGTTGCCAAGCGAGCCGAACACCGCAACCGGGTTGCCTTCCGAGTCGTATTCGAACACGCGCCCTCTCGTCCGATCGAGTCCCGCGATAAAGCCGTCCGGGTGTACCGCGACGTCTACGAAGGACGTATCTTGCCTGACGCCCTTCCTCTGCGAGAATTCGCGGTCTCCAAAGTCGTTGCCGGTGTCGGCGTTGACCAGAACGTTGTTGCCGAGCGGATTCAGCTTCTTGATCTCCTCGCGCGAATTTTTCGAGATGATCGTCGTCGTATAGACGAAGCCGTCGGCGCCGATATCGAGATTCGAGTACTCAATCGGCAGAAGCTTGGCCATCGCTTCGCGCTGCGACTTCGTTAAAATGCGCTTCCAGAACGTCTCGAGCACGACATAGGGGGTCACTTCCACCTTATTGCTGCCATAGTACCCCATGAATTCGCCCTTCGGATCGAATTGCATCAAGCCGAAGAACAGTCCTTCCGATAACACGTAGATTCGGCCTGCCTTATCCGCCGCGACCTTGACCGGCTTGAAGACGAAATCGCCGGCGATAAGCGGGTGGATCGGCTTCTCAAGGACAAGGTCGGCTTGGAGCCGGCCGTTCGCCCGCAGGATGCGGCCTTCGTCGGCGATATAGAGCGTCCCCTGAGCCGAGACGTATACGCCCGTCGGCCGCTTCAACGGCAACGGCTGGCCGTTCAAGCTCAGATGATCGATCGATTGCGTCAGCCGGAACTCGGAGTCCAGCACAACGATCCGCGCATTGCCCGTGTCGGCAACGTAGACGTTGCCGGCATGGTCAACGAACAGGTCTTGCGGCTCGCTGAAATGCTGTCCGCCGACTTCGGCCCCGGTATACGTCCGCTCCGGCAAGTAACCGGCGGGCGAAGCTTGCGAATGCCCCCATTCGTCGTAGCTGTAAGCGTGATACGGCGCCTCCGCCCGGGCGGCGCCGGGAACGGCTGCGGCCATGGCGCCGACGGCGAGGACGAATGCCATGGCGAGTCGTGCGAATAGGTTGTTCATGGGCTTCCTCCGTCACTTGATGCCGGCGAAAGTCATCGTCTCGACGACTTTGCGCTGGATCAGAATAAACAACGCGATCGGAGGCAGCATGAGGATAACCGATGCCGCCGAGCCTGCGCCCGCTCTCAGGATCGGGTCGCCCTTCGGCACGATCTGTTCGAGCGCCGCGCGGAGCGTCTTCAAGGATTCGGAGAAGATGAGATCCGTTTGCGTGAAGTTCCACATCTGCGTGAATTGGAACAGTATGACCGTCATGATCGCCGGTGTCGCGTTCGGGATAATGATCCGGAACAGAATCCGGGTTTCGTTCGCGCCGTCGATACGGGCCGCTTCCAGAATCGGGTCGGGCAGCTGCTCGATGAATTGCTTCATGAGGAACAGTCCCAGCGATACGCCGATGCCCGGAAAGATGAGCGCGCCGTACGTGTTCAGCAGCTTCGTTTCGCTCATGATGACGAACAGCGGCATAAACGTCACCGCGGGCACGAACATAAGGCCCAGGACGATCGCGGAGAAAACGACGTTCTTGCCCGGGAACCGGTGCTTTGCCAGCGGATAGGCCGCCATCGTCGCGAACAGCGCGTGCAGCAGGGTGCCCGCCGTCGCGACGAACAGCGTGTTAAACATGTAACGGGACAACGGTACCCATATCGTCGACGCCAATTGGTACAGCTCGCTGTAGTTGTCGAGCGTCGGCCTTGCGACGGTGAATTTGGGCGGAAACTGATAAAGCTCGTCGACCGGCTTGATCGAGTTAATGAACGTATAAATCAAAGGCAGCGCCGATAGCAACGCCAATGCGCCGACAAGCGCATACATCGCGAGGTTCCCAGAGAAGGAGCGCCGCGCTTTGGCGCCGGCTTTGCTTGTCTTGATCATCCACATGCCGCATGCCTCCTTCCGTTACGAACCGACCTTATGAAGCAGCTTCGTCGTCAGCCTGCTGGAGAACACCATCATCAGGAACAGGAAGACCGAGATGGCTGACGTATAGCCCAATTCATAGCGTATGTTCAAGTAGTCTCTCAGATGGGTAACGATGGTCTCGGCCGCGTAATCCGTGCTCGGGAAGCCGGCCAGCTCGATCGAAACGTCGGCGATGCTGAAAGAAGCGACGATCTGCATAACGGCGCCAAACACGAGCTGCGGAACCATCGACGGCAGCGTAATGTACCACAATTCCTGGAATCGGTTTTTGATCCCGTCCATGACGCCGGCTTCGTAGAGGCTCTTGTCTATCGTTTGCAGCCCCGCCACGAAGGCAAGGAAGCTGATGCCCAAGCTCAGCCACAGCTGAATCAGAATGAGCACGCCCATCATGTACTTCGGATCGAGCAGCCAGGCGACCGGCTGATCGATGAAACCGAGGTTGATCAGGAACGAGTTCACGTAACCGTATTCGTCCGGACTGAAAACCTGGAACCACATCGGATAGATCGACGGCGCCGCGATTGCCGGGATATAGAAGATCGTCGTCAGAATCGACCGGATCGTCCGCGGCATGTCGTTGATCATCCATGCGACGATGAAGCTGAGCACATAGCCGATCGGTCCGGTAATGAAGGCGAAGATCAGCGTGTTCTTCACCGCGATGATGAAGACATCGTCGTCGAGGAACATCCGGACGTAATTGTGCCAGCCGATAAATCGCGGCGGTTCGACCATGCTGAAGTACGTAAATCCGAGCGCGATGCAGATGATGACCGGAGCAATCGTGAACGCGAGAAAGAAGATCATGTATGGCGTCAGCAGCAGGTAGCTCTCTTTATGCTCTTTAAGCGCGCGGATCATGGTTCCACCCCGAATTCATAGCGCTTCCGTTTGATTTCTTCGTTGATTTGCTTGTTCCACTTGTTCAGGCTTTCACGCGGGCTCCTCCACTGGAACACGACGCCCCGGAACGCGTTGTCCAAGCTTCGGGTCGTATAGTAGCTGCCCGGCAGTTCGGGCACCTCCTGAACTTCCTTCCACTGCTCCAGCAGCATCCGCTGCTCGTCGACACTCCACCGGCTCCGTTTGAACGCTTCGACGTTTGCGGGCGTCTTGCGGCCGATTTCGCCGGTCTCGTTCTCGAGCTCCTGCGCGTACTGACTCTGAACCTCCGGAGAATTCCACCATTGCATGAACTGCCACGCGGCATCTTTGTCCTTCGCGGAGTTCAGCATGATGGCCGACGTACCGGTCGCCGCGGAGGCGCGGTTGATCGTGCCGTCCGGCTGCGGAACCCCCGGAATTTGCGCCATTCGCCAGCTTCCGGCGATTTCCGGCGCCGCGACAGACAGCAGGCTGTACAACCTGTAAGTCGCGATCACGATCGGCATTTGGCCCGTCCTGAAACGATAGTAATCGCTTTTGTAAAGCGGGTAGTCGTACAGCTTGTAGAAATTCGTCCACGCAGCGAAAGCGTCCGCAGCCGTTGGCTCGTCTAGCCGAGTGGCGTCTCGCGCGTCGTTGTACAGACTGATTCCCCGCTGCATAAGCAGCGTCGGGAACAGGTTCAGCGTACCGATGCCTCGGTCTTTCAATTGGGACGCGTCGAGATTCTCGTAGGGAAGCCCGATCTGCAGGTTGCTGTTCTGCAGAACCGGCGCGATATCCATCAGATCGTCCCACGTCTGCGGCGGCTTCAGTCCCAGATCGTCGAGAATGTCTTCCCGATAATACATCATGAAAAATTCCTGTTCGTCCGGCACCGCGTACGTATGGCCATCGTACTCGTAAGGTTCGAACGCGGAAGGCATATACTGCCCCTTCAGCCCGTCGAAGCTTTCGCGCGTATCGAGCGGGCTTAACGCCCCGCGGATCGCGAGATCCATCGCTTCCCCGCGCCTCGTGAACAGGTTGATGTCCGGCCCCTTGCCGGCCATGACGGCGACCACGAGGGCGTTGCGGACAAGATTGACCTCCACGTTGATGCCCGTCGACGGCGTGAACTGTTCGTCGATCAACCGTTTCACTACGTACGCTTGGTCGCGCCCGCTTCCGATCCACACCTCGACTGACCGCCCGCCTGCTTCCGTCGATTCCGTGCCCAGGCTGTCATAGTCCTCGAAGAAGGAACCGACGAACGCCCGGATTTCATGCGCGGCTTTGGCGACGAGCGAAGCGTCGTCCGCAGGCAGCTTGACGCTCGCACCGGCGACGTACAGTTTGTCCAACTCCAGCGGCTGATATCTGGCGTCGATGATCCAGTCCGCGAGCGCCGTTACATTATTGATATAATTACCGAGCTGCTTGGGGATCGAATCCGGATCGGCGGCGAATCCGTCAAGCTGCCCGGACAACCGGGAGAGCGCGCGCGACCCTTCGTTCTGTCGGCCCGTCATGGCCACGAGCCGGTCGGACTCGTCCTTCAGCCGATCGCGAAGCGTTTTCAGCGATGCGACGAGATCCGGCATGCTCTTGTCGAGCTCGTAATCCCGGTAAGAATCCGGCTTGACGCCCGTAATCATAATGATCTTCCGGTACCGCTCGTTCAGTTGGTATACCGTCTCCTGAACCTCTTGCAGGAACGGTCCCATCGCGCCGAGCGTAACCTCCATTTTCAGTTCGTGCGTCCCCTTGGTCAGGTATACCGCGTATGGCTCGCCCGTCTCTTCGCCCAACTCCTTCACTTTCCAGCCTGAAGCGTTGTCGAACCGAACCTCGTCTAACTCCTGGAAGGGCACCTGGCCGTCGATATACATTTTCCGCGCCGAGAACGCGCCCTTCAGCTTGTTTTGCCGGTAACGCATGCCGATCTTATACGCGCCGTCCTCCGGAACCTCGAACTTCCACGAGATCCATTGACCGGAAACGTTCCAGTTCGAGGCCCCGATCGTGTTGATCCGGATTTTAGTTGGATGGTACGGCGTTGTGATCGGACTGGAGCGATCCACCGTCGGGTACAAGCCCGACTCGGATTTTAAATACGCGCGCTCGGCTTCGATGACGATCGCTTCCGAATCGGCTGCTCCGGCGGTCGCTTGCGGATCAAGGGTTGCGCGATACTCCGCGTACGTTCTCCCGGCTTCCTGCTTCGTCAGAAGAAGGTAATCGAGCAGCGCCGACTCTCTAAGGTTCTCCAGCCGGATGCGATGCTCGCCCTTCGCAAGCTTCAGCTGCAGGCTGGAACCGACAAGCGCGTCCGCGCTGCCGATGCGGGACTCAAGCCATACGCGCGCTTCTTCCTGCCTGGAGCGCAGCTCGTTCCCGTTAATGCGCGCGAGATCCGCCTGCGCGTCCCTCCATATGCGGTTCAGGCGGAAGATCGTGTCCTTCTCCGCGACCGGCGAACCGTCGGCGAAAAGCCGGAATTCGATGTCCTGGCCGGTTCCGTCGAGCGGATAATAGCCGACCGAGAGCGAGTATGATGCGTCCTCCGAAACGACAACCTTCCACTCCACGGTCTGCCCTTCGTCCCATCGAAGCACCCGCTGCCGTCCTTGAGCCTCCGCCAGCAGCTGCGGCTCCGCCCCGTCGACCGCCGCGATCTGCGCGGCCGGCGATACGATGCCCGCTAGCGGCGCCGACGCGTTCTCTGCTTCATAGCGCTTCGCCTCGGCGTTCGGCGCTTCGCTGAAAGTGAGCGCAACAGCCGCCGATGTTGCGACAATCAAGACGAACAAGAGCGCCGATGTCCATAGCCATATCGCTTTCTTCTTCATAGGCAACCCCCGTGCAGCGTCATAACCTCTCTGAACTCTGTTATATCCATTCCGGCGGCCGATTGATTTCATTTTCATTGGCGTCCGCCTTGCAACATGATCTGCGCGATAAACTCACTCGACGAACACGTTCAGAGAATGGCTCGCGTTGCCGTCTTTGCTTACCGCCTTCAGCGTCGCTTGACCGGCTTTCAAGCCTTTGACCGCCGCAATGCCGTCTTCGCCCGCCGCGATTTCGGCAACCGACGGATCGGTGGATTCCCATACGATATCCTGACTGGCCGCGAACGGAAGGACGGCGGCCGACAGCCGTCCCGTCTCTCCGGCTTTAACGCGAAGAATGCTCGGGCTAAGCGCGATCCGAAGCGGCTTGTCGCTATTCGGATCTTCGTCGCGCCACACGGTCCGCATCGGGTAGTAGACGGCATCGCGCAGCTTGGTCTCTCCTTCCGAGAACAACGCGACGCCCGCGCTCGTCGGTTCCGGGAAGACGATCGCAGTCAAGACGACTTCGCCGTCGTTCGCGAACACCTCTACCGTTGTGTCGTCCACGTAGACGCGCAGCTTCACGGCGCCATCCTTCGGCTTCACCGGCGCGGACATGCGCTCGGCGAAGTTCGCTTCGAAGTCGCTGACGCCGGATTTCGTACGGTCCAGCACGAGCTCTCCCGTCTGCGGCTCATAGCGAATGGCCGTTTGCTGACCGTCTTGGCCTACGCGCACAAGCGCTCCGAAAGGCTTGTCGTCAATAACGTCAAACGTAGCATCGAGCTCATAGGAGATGCCCTGGACGTCCGCAAGCGGATTGTTTCCTTCCGTCAGCTTGGCCTTGCCAATCTTCACCGGTTTGCCGCGAAGCGAGTCCAACTCCTCGATCGGCTCCTGCACGAGGCGGACGCCCTCGCCTTCGATGTCCCGAAGCTTCAGAACGCGAGGGATCGACATGTTGCCCTTCCACGCGCCCGTCGGCATAGCGAACGGATAGCGCCAGTTGGACATCCATCCGAGCCAGATGCGTCTGCTGTCCTCCGCCGGTATGTCCGAATAGGAGACCGCGGCGTAGAAATCTTTGCCGAAGTCGGACCATAGTGTCACGGCCGGCTTGTTGTCGTTCTTGAACGTCTTCCCGTCGAACGTTCCGATGAAGTATTGCGCCCTCGATCCCTTCGTCGCCGCGTTATTCCCGATGCTGAGCGTCAGCACCCATTTCTTCTCGCCGGTTCCTTCGACCGGAAGCTCGAACAAATCCGGGCATTCCCATACCGCGGCATGGGAGCCGTGCCCGAGGCCAAATTCGCCGCTGTGCTCCCAGTGCTTCAAGTCCGGCGACCGATAGAACCATACTTTTTGGTCGACTGAGACGACCATGACCCATGATTGCGACGGCTCGTGCCAAAGTACTTTCGGATCGCGGAAGTCCTTGACGTTCGGATTCGGGATGACCGGATTGCCTTCGTACTTGACCCAGGTGCGGCCCTTGTCGGTGCTGTACGCGATACTCTGCGACTGCAAGCCGTGTTTGAAATGGGTAAAAATCGCCACCAATCCCGGCTTGCCGCCGAAAAATCCGCTCGTGTCCTTCCAATCTGCGACCGCGCTTCCCGACCAGATGTCGCCAAGCTCGTCTCTTGCGATCGCGAGCGGCAGATGCTCCCAATGGATGAGATCCTTGCTGACCGCATGGCCCCACTGGCCGGAATGCTGATAGAATTGGTGATATTCGCCTTCGAAAAAGACCATGCCGTTCGGATCGCTCATGTTGCCCGTCTCCGGAGAAAGATGGTATTGCGGCCGGAATTTCTCGGTGTAATAGGCAGGGTCGGCATTGAAAGTGTAATCGGTCGGCATCTTCTTCTCCTCCTCGCCCCTTTGGGCGCAACCGCTTAACGCGCTGATCGCCCCCGCCGCAATCGCAACGAGCAATGATGCAGCGATAACCCTATGCTTTGTTTTCACTTGTCGAAGCTTCAAGAGCGCTCCCCCGTTATCCCTATTTCGTTCTGAACCGATTGTAACGGGACGGTCCGCGCAAAGATTTCAATATGCTTGGATGTTCGTTTTCAATATTTCTGCGAAAAGCAAAAAAGACAGCCGCTCGGCTGTCTCTTGTCTCGATTTTACGCTTCATCCCCGCCGCCCGCATGCTGCTCTCGATACTCCTTCGGGCTGACGCCGAAACGCTTTTTGAAGGACGTGCTGAAATAGCTCGAGCTGGAATAACCGACGAGCGTCGCAATGTCCGTCAGCTTAAGCTCGTTCTCCCTGAGCAGCCGTTCCGCATGGTTCAACCGCAAATGCGTGACGTAATCGCTGAAGGTCATGCCCGCGCTCTGCTTGAAAAGTCCGGACAAGTACGTCTCGTTCAAGTGAAACATCTCCGCAAGCGACGACAGCGTAAGCTCGTAGCCGTAATTTTCGTCGACGTATTGGCGAATGGCATCGGCAAGCTGCATTCCGCTGGAGCTGCGCGTCTTGCGAACCTCGTTCATAACGAGCTCGGCCAAGCGATGCAGCCGGTTCATCACTTGCTCCCGCGAGTGATAGTCTCGTACGGCCATTTGAGCGTCCCACAGCACCTGGTGCAGCGCGGACTCGCCGGGTTCGAATTTTTTGGCGACCGAGACGAACATCAGAATGATCCGGAACGCCAGGAAGGTGAATGCGAACGCGGGAGTATCCTGGTCCGTGCGGAATAAGTCCTGCAGTTGCCGGGCGAAAGCCTTCATATCCGAGTTCTCGATCGTATGGACGAGCTTGCGCTCGATTTCCGGCGTGAACGCTTGCGCCAGATCCATCGTATTCCGCTCGCTGCCAGCGCCGTGCACCGTGCTCCTGCTCCACGCCAGCATGCTGGAGGCGTACCCGTTCTTCAGCTCGTTCAATCCGCGGATCGTTTCTCCGATGCCGGTTACGCAATCGAGCCGCAGTACCCGCTTCGCTGAACGAACAAGCTCTTCGGCGAAACGATCCGCCCCTTCCGGCGAGACGACCAGGAAGAACATCAAATGCGGGTGGCTCGCGTCCGCGAACGTGAAGATTCGATCCGAGAGACCGGAGAGCTCGCGTGCCAGCATCTGAAACGCGAGCACGAGCAAATCCTTGCGCTCGCTCCACGTATTCAGCCTGTTGGCCGGAATGCGCATCTCCGCCGTAATGATCCGCGCGTGCATCGGAACCTCGGTTAAAGCGATTAATTGCAACTGCTGCAGCCTTTCGCGGACGGTCGACTCCGAGACCCACTCGCTCTTCACGAGCCTAAGCAATTGCTGCTCCTGCGCGAGTTGAAGCTGCTCCCGGCGACTGACCTGCTCCCTCTGCGCCTCCAGCTTGCGAGCGCCTTCTTCCTCGAGCTCCGCGGCGATCCTGGCGACGAGCCCGGTCAGCTCGCCGCGTCCGATCGGCTTCAACAAATAATCGACGGCGCCGAATCGGATGGCGGATTTCATGTATTCGAAATCCGAGTAGCCCGACAAGACGACCACCCGGATACCCGCATAGCGTTCGCGGCACGCTTGCATGAACGCAACGCCGTCCATCTGAGGCATGCGGATATCGCAAAAGATCAGATCGGGCAGCGGATTCGACTCCAACATACGCAGCGCCTCTTCGCCGTTGGACGCCTCCAGCGCCATGCAGAACCCCGCGCCTGCCCAGTCGATCTTCGCCTTGATGCTGTTCCGTACGCCGACTTCGTCATCGATGAGCATGATCGTGTACATGCCGGGTTCTCCTCCTCGCATCAGGATCTTTGAGCGGTGTTCAAAGTCATTGCTTGCCGCGGGAAGTCCAGCACGATCGCCGTCCCCGCATTCGGATCCGATGTAATGTCCAGCTTGAAGTTTTCCCCGTATGCCAGTCGGCAACGCGCGAGCACGTTGCGAAGTCCGATGCTGTAGCCTCCGCTGTCCAGTATATGGACGGAATCGCTCGCCCGAACTTCCTTCAGCAAGTCGCCGACGAGCGTATCCGTCATGCCGGTTCCGTTATCTTGCACCGCAAATCGCATCCGATCCTCGGTCACCGTCATCCGGATGGAGACGACCGCCTGCCCATCCTTCTCCAAGCTATATTTCACCGCGTTCTCAAGCAGAGGCTGCAAAATAAATTTCGGAATGCGTTCTTCCATGGCGTCCGCGCTCTCTTCCATTCGGACGTCCAGCTTATCTCCGTACCGGAGCTTGAGAATGAACGCGTAATCCCGAATATACTTCATTTCCTCATGTACCGAAACGAGGTCGCTGTTCAGGTTCAGCGAATACCGCATCATTCTTCCGAGCGACTCCGTCGCATCCATGACGAGGTCCTCCCGCTTCATCGCCGCGAGTCCGCTAATGATCTCCAGCGTATTATTGTAGAAGTGCGGATTGATTTGCAACAGCAGCGCCTTGTACTCCGCGTTTTTGCGGCGCATGTTCGTCTCGAACTCGGTCTCGATCAAGTAACGCAGACGAGCGTTCATTCGCTCGAACACGCGGGTGACGTACCCGACCTCGCTTCTCCCTCCCGAGGTTTGCGGCAATATTCGCGCCGCCGCTTGGCCGAATTCGCCGCGCTCGACATGCTTCATCGCCCGCGCCATCGCGCTAAGCGGCTTCGTGATGCCGGAAGAAATCCAGAACGCGGCCGCGATGACGCTCATCAACAAGATGACGCTGACGCCGAGCAGCAGCCGTCTGATCCCGGTAATCTGCTCATACAGCTCCGCTTGCGGCACCTCTCCGATAATGACCCAATCCTGCGCGGACAATTTGCTGTAGAACAGCAAATACCTCGTTCCATCGTGCACGATGGGAATAACGCCTTCCGACTCGTTCGCAGGCTCCGCTTCGAGGCGCTCCATCGCGGCCGAGAGCACTTCCCGATTTTCGCCGAGCGGCTGGTTTAACACGCTCTTTCCGTCCCGCCGGAGCAGGAACGCTTTGCCCGTTTTGCCGAATTGGATTTTCTCGATCGATTCTTTCAACACATCCGTAGGGTAGTTGATCTTGACGAAACCGACTTCCTTGAGCGACTGCAAGTGAACCATCGGCAGCAAAAAGCTGTTGACGTCCCGCGAGGTCATGATCAGATCGGCCTGATCGCGGTCGAAATGTGCGTTCGTCCATCGTGTGCCGCTCAACTTGAATTGCTTGTACCAATCGCTGCTCACGTAGCTGTTGTCTTGCGTCCAAAGTCCGCCGGCATCGTCGGTGAACGCGCTGATCGTAATGCCGTTTGAATTGTTGACCGCATACGACGAGAAAAACTCCCGGACTCTCTGCTTTGCCAGCACCCGTTCGGCTTGCGTCGTTTCGGAGTTGATCAGCGAAGCCGTCCAATCCTGCGTCGTCCGGTTGCTCATGATCTGCGTGCCGATATCCTCGACTTGCCGGAGCAGCGTCTGAGCGTGGGAGGAGAACTGGTCGATCGTCTGCATCGTCGACCGCTCGATCGAGAGTTGCAGCAGCCTGCCGGATTCGTGGCTGAGCAGAAAGATCGCCGCCGTAAACGGCACGATCAACAATATCGAAAAAACGAGCGTCAGTCGGCTGCGCAAGGAATAGAGCATCGTTCACTCACCTATCGGGTCCGGGACAGCATTTGCGCGTAATCCCGGTCTATTTTGACGACCGCATTTGCGATGGATCCATCCAGATCTTGTTGGCCGATCACGACGTCCTCGAATAATTGGTGGATCGCCTCGGACATTTGCGGGAAGATCGGCGTCACGGGGCGCGGCCTCCCGAACTTCTGGTTCTGCACGACGAAGATGCTCATCGGATATTGGTTCAGCTTGGGAAATTCCTTGGCCGCGGAATACCGGGCAGGAATGTCCTTCGTGATGGAGCAGTAGAGAACCTGCCCCTCGCGGCCCGTTATCCAATTCACAAATTCCCACGCAGCGTCCGCATGGCGGGTTTTCGAGGATATGCCAAGCGCCCAGCTTCCGTTTGCGACCGCCTGCACGGCCTGCTTCGGGAGCGGAGCGATTCCGTAGTCTTCGCCCAGCTTGAAATCGGGGAATTTCTCGGCGAAGTACGCCAGTGTCCAAGAGCCTTCGATCGTCATGCCGAGATGCCCGGTCGGGAACGGATCCGGAGGATACTCGAGCGCGGACACTTTATAGGTATTGTAGAGAGCCGAGTAAAATCGGATTGCCTCCTTCGTCTCGAAGGAATCGAGGTACCCCTTGGCGGTAGAGCCGTCCGGACTCATCAATTCCCCTCCGAACTGCCAAATGATCGGATACTTGAAGTACGCCGTCGCCCCCGCGTTCTGAAACCCCTGGGCCGGATCGATGCCGTAAATCTCCTTGTCGGTATCGTTCAGTTGAATAGCTGCGTCCAACACTTGGTCCCAAGTCCACGGCTGATCGGGGTCTCCGGGCGGAAACGGAACTCCCTTGGCCTCGAACATTCTCTTATTGTAAAACAATGCAATGGATGATTCGTTCAAAGGGGCCATATACACTTCGTCTTGAAAGGTATAGGTCGCGAGCGTGGAAGGCGGAATGTCGTCCATATGGCCGTCTCTTCTAAAATACTGCGTTAACGGCAGCAAGGCGCCAGCATATGCGAAGGAGGCAACCGACGAAGCGTCCAGCGCCATGATGTCCGGCGCATTGCCGGAAGCGACGGACGTTCTCAGCTTCGTTTCGTAATCCGAGTAAGGAATCAGCTTCATCTCGACTGCGACTGAAGGGTTGCGCTCCATGAACGTCGTCACGAGTTGTTCGTAAGCTTTGTTCTCCGCTTCGTTGCCGGCGTTTCTCCAAAACGTCAGCGTCACGCGATCGGCCGAAGCGCCGTTCGAGGGCAGCGCCTCAGTCGGGCCCGGATCGCCGGCTCCTTTTTCGACGCAAGCGGTTACAATCAAAAAGACAAGAATCGTCAGCATGGATCTTGTCGCTTTGCGTATCGTCGACATTTTATTGCAGCACCTCTTCGTGAGTGAAAGCTGGAATGAGTGTAGGTATTATATCATTAACCGGCGCATTGAACTTTAAAATTGTTCAGGCATTCATTTTAAACTTTATCGGTTTTGTACTAAAACATTCCCCTAACACTTTGTAACGAGAACGTAATGTTCCTTTCATCTTCCCTTCATGTTCGCAGGTTAATATAAACACATGACCCCCCTTTGAAATATAAAACTTGAGGCTAGCGGCCCGTTGCCGCTAGCCTCCTTTTTTTTATCCGCGCTTAAACTCCGCCAGAGAAGCCGCCGCGGCCCCGCAGCCCCAATCGAAAATCGTGAACTCCCCGAGTCCGTCGACAGGCGTGCCGTCGTGATGGTTGAAGTTTTCCATATGGAACCCGTAGTCGCGCTCGTCGAAATGCGGATGAACCCGCTCGTAGATCGCTTTCACCCCGGCGTTCTCGGGACAGTACATCATATAGAACGAAGCTCTCAGCGCCCATTCGGCGCGAGCCCTGTAGCTCTCGTTGCCGGTCAGCCGGTAATAGTCCAAATACGTCAACGCGAACAGGCTTTGCCGCGCGTCGTTCCATTCGTCGTCGCTGGTCATGACGCCGAACCCGCCGACCGTCGGCACGGGGAAGAACGGCGCCTGCCAAATTTGCTGGTACAGCGAAGCCTCTGCCAACGCCTGCTCCCCGAGATCGAGCCACTCGGCATCTCCGCTTAAAGTGTAGGCTTCCTTCATCGCCTCTGCCGTCCAATAGATGCCGAAACTGCACTGGTTGTACAAGCCGCTCCGAGCATCCTTCTCTCCAAATTGCTTGCACTCCCATTGCTTCGAACAGGACCAGTACGTCTCGAAATCTTCCCAGCGCCCCTCCGGCATGATGCTCTCCGCGACAAAGCCGGCTGCGCGAAGAGCGGAGGCGGCATATCTCTTGTCCGGCCGCAGCCGGTTCAGCAATCCGAGCAGCATGACGTGCGCGGAAGTCTCGGGGCTTTCGGTCAGAAACGGAGACGTGCCCGAGCCGTCCGCGCGAACCCAGGCGGGAAATCCCCCGTCATCCCTTTGCAGCTTCAGAAGCCGTTCCGCGTAGCGGATGACGAAAGGCAATATCCGTTCGTCCGCGCGAATGTCCCGATACCACTTGAGCAGCCACCAGCACGTCCACGAGGCGTCGAGCAGATGGGCATGCTCCTCGTGCCCGGCGGGACGGCGCGGCCCGGACATGTACCAGCGGCCGGTTTCCCAGCGGCCGTCCTCTCCCGCCTGGTAATAGCCGGGAAACAAGCCGTCCGTCTGAGGAGCCGATAGCGCGAAGTTAAGCGCGAGCTCGGCTTTCTCCATCCAGTCCGCGCGCCCCTGCTCCTTGCCTCGGAGCGCGTAGCCGTATGCCGACCTCAGGCTGCAAAACCAAGCTTGGTTCCATAGACTCTTCGGCTCGCGCCACTCCTCTTCATATCCGAGTCCGGGCTTCTGTCGGGCTCGGACGATGAAGACGACGCCTCCGACCTCGGTGCCGTCCGGCATTCGGAACTGCTGCCAAGCGACGTCCCTCCACCGGTCCAATGCCCAGCCATAGGCGTAATCCGCATAAGGCTCCAGCGAACGCAGCAGCTCGTCGTTCCCCGATACCGGCATGTTCCCACACCCGAACCTCTGCCACAGAAAACGCTCGACCGCACGCAAGTCCCGCTTCCGCTGTCCGGCCGTTTTCTCCCATTCGACCAAGCAGAACCGGAAGCGGAGGGGCTCGGACCGCTCGATCTCGCGCGGCTTCAGCTCGTGGTAGACGTGCCCCGTCTCCTCGTATTCGCACAGCCCGTACGTCAACCGCCGATCCTGCACGGTATAGTCCATTACATGCGGCACGTCCCGCCCTCCCTCGATCGACGCCAGATCGGGAACGAGCGCCGCCATTATACGCTCGTCCTCGAACACGATGGCCGGGGAGCGAAACGCCTTATCCCCGACGACCATGCCTTCGAGCGGCGACAGATGCGGCTTCCAGACGCACTCCAGGCTGGATTCGTTGACGAGATACACCTGCGCTCCGGAGAACTTCAGCGTCCCGTCTCCGCCCGCCGGCGGCAGGACCGTCACCTGTATCGCGGCCGCTCTCCGCCCGATCGAAGCTTCCCCATCCCCTTTTTCCCAAGCCAGCTCGACTTCGATCTCCGCTCCGCCGGCGTCGGCCGCCCAGAACGCGCCTCTCCGCTCGTGTCGCGCAACGCTCGGCGCAATCTCGCGCCATCGTCCGCCCTCGTGCCAGAGAAGCCCGATTTTCTCGCCCAACCACAACGGCAGCATCGCCTTCACCCTTTCACTCCGGACATCGTAATGCCTTGCACGTAATATTTTTGCAGGAACAGGAACAAGATCAAGATCGGCACGGAGCTGATCGACGTCGCCGCCAAAATTTTGCCCCACGAGATGTTGCGCAGCGATTGGAACGAGGAAATCGCGACCTGGATCACCTGCTTCTTCTCTTCGTTAATGACGACCAGCGGCCAGAGGAACGAATCCCATTGGTTCAGGAACGTCATAAGTCCCAGCGTAATCAGCGCCGGAACGGCCGTCGGCAATACGATTTTGACGAAAATCCGGGTCCACCCGGAGCCGTCGATTCGGGCCGCTTCGAGAATGTCCCGCGGAACGTCCGAGAAAAACTGGATCAGCATGAAGATGCCGAACACCCATACGATCTGAGGCACGATGAGCGCCGCGTACGAATTGATCCAGCCGAAATCGCGCATCAGCAAATATTGCGGAACCATAATGACCTCGTAAGGAATGACGAGAGAAGACAGGAAGATCGTCAGCAGCAGCTTCTTGAACGGAAATCTCAGCTTCGCGAAGGCGAATGCCGACAGCGCGTTCACGATCAGTCCCAGCGTCGTGACGACGACGGCGACCAGCAGCGTATTCAGCATGTACCGTCCGAACGGCTTGCTCGGGTCCAGGAAAATGTCGCGGTAATTTTGCAGCGTCCATTTGACCGGGAGGAACAGCTCGGGGCTCAGCGTCGCGTATTTGAAAATTTCCTCGTGAGTGCGGAAGGAGCTCATGACCATCCAGTAAATCGGAAATACGGAGACGAGCGCGATCGCGGCCATCGCCGTCAGCCTCAGGAAGACGAACGCGGTATTTTTCATACGGGCAACCTCCTTGCTAATCGAATTGCGGCGTCAATACTCGACGTCCGTGCGGAACAGCCGCAGCTGCACGATGGAGACGATCAGGACGAGAAAGAAGAACAGGAACGCGGCCGCGGCGGCGTAGCCCATGTTCATCTGCTTAAACGCCGTCTCGTAGATGAAGTGCACGACCGTGCTCGTCGATCCCGCCGGACCTCCGCTTGTCGTAATGTAGATCGGGATGAAAATTTTCAGCGCGTCCATCGTCGTGATGATGACCACGAACGCCATCGTTCTTTTCAGGAGGGGCAGCGTGATTCGGAAAAATCTTTGCGCCGCGCCGGCGCCGTCCACGTGCGCCGCCTCGTACAGCGATTCAGGAATGTTGTTGAGCCCTGCCAGGAAAATGACCATGACGAAACCCATCGCCCGCCAGATGCAGAGCGCGATAATGCCCAGCATCGAGATGTCCGGATTGGACAGGAAGTCGAGCGCCGGCAGTCCGATTCCTTTTAGGATGACGTTGAGCATGCCGTAATCTTTGTTGTAGATGAGACGGAACACCGTGGACGCGATCGCGAAGGAGACGACGACGGGCAGAAAATAGACGGTGCGGAAGAAGCCGACTCCCCGGAATTTCTTCTGCACGAGCAGCGCGAGCCCCAGAGAGATCGCCGTCTGCACCGGCAGCACGATTATGGTGAAATAAAACGAATGCCACAGGCTCGCGCCGAACGCTTCGTCCTGCAGCAGCTTGCCGTAATTGGCGAAGCCCGCGAACGACGCTTGCGCGGAAATCAGATTAAAGTTCTGGAAGCTGATCAGCAGCGCGCGGAACATCGGATAAAATATGAACACGGCCAGCAGAACGAACGCGGGCGCGATAAAGAGCAGCGCGGCGCGGGATTCCTGCTTGTCGAACGCGACGTATGCCGACTTTCTCAACTTCGGTCCCTCCTTCATGTTGCGTTTCTAACCGTTTGACGGAACGGCAAAGGGGAGTAAGGATGTTGGCTACCCTACTCCCCCTGCCGCCTTCGTTATAAAATTGGAGTTGCGCCGGAGCGCTCCGAGGCACTTTTTTGGCCTCGGCGCTCTCGCCACCGGTCCTGCCGGGACTATTGCTTATGCATCGCCAAGCCGTCCTCGATTTTCTTGACCGCCTTGGCCAGCGCCTCGTCGACGCCTCCGTTGCCGAGACCGACGTCCTCGAACAGCAGGCGGATCGCCTCGCTGATCGCCGGGTAAGCCGGGGTGACCGGACGCGGATGGCCGTATTTCGACAGCTGCTCGGCATAGATGTTCATCGGATACTCCTTCAGCTCTGCGAACGCGTCGAACGTCGATTGGCGCGCCGGGAGGTTTTTCGTCTCCTGGTACCATACCTTGGCCCCTTCGACTCCCGTCACCCAGTTCACGAACGCCCATGCCTCGTCCGGATGCTCGGACTTGGACGTGATCGCCATGCCCCAGCTTCCCGTCGTGCCGATCATGCGCTGGTCCTTCCACAGCGGAGCGACATCGTAGTCCTCTCCCAGCTTGAAGTCCGGGAAGTTCTGCTCCTGGTAGGAGAAGGCGAACGGACCGTCGACATGGATCGCGACCTTGCCGGTCCAGAAGGCGTCCTGCGGCAGCTCCTTCGGCGACACCTTCTCCTCGTTAAACAGCGACTTCCAGAACGTCATCGCTTTCTTCGCCTCGGGAGAATCCAGATAGCCCTTCGATGTCGAGCCGTCGGGACTCAGGATTTCCGCGCCGGCCTGCCAGAGGAACGCCATCTCGGAATACGGAGCGCCCTCGTGCCCCGCGAAGCCCCAAGGCGTCGGGTTCCAGCCGTAGACGCCCTTCGCCGGGTCGTTCAGCTTGCGGGCGGCGTCCAGCACTTGGTCCCACGTCCACGCCTCGTCGACGTTTTTGGAAGGGAGCGGAATGCCCTTCTCCTCGAACATCTTCTTGTTGTAAAACATGACGATCGTGCCTTCGTTGTTCGGCGCCGCGTACATCTTGCCGTCGAAGGTCAGCCCTTCGATGACCGGCTTCAGCAAGTCGTCCTTATCGCCGTCCTTGACGAAATAATCCTCAAGCGGGATAATCGCGCCCGAATTGGCGTAGGAGGCCAGCGTCGGCGCGTCCAGCGCCATAATGTCAGGCGGATTGCCGCCGGCCAGAGCCGTACGGATCTTCGTCTCGTACTGATCGTTCGGAATCATCTGGAAATCGATTTTGATGTTCGGATGCGCCTCCTCGAACGAAGCGATCAGCTTGTCGAAAGCGGCCGCTTCCGGAGCATAGTCGTGCCGCCAGAACGTAAGCGTGACCGTCTCGCCTTCCGGAACGTTCGATGCCGCACCCGAACCCGCGGGAGCGCTCGGAGAACCCGAGGAACCCGAATTCGATTTCGAGGAACAAGCGGCCAGCCCGAATGCCAGCGTGACGGATAGAAGCAGGAGCGTACTCTTTCTCATTGGACCCTCACCCTTCGGTTAATTGTGCTGCATCTACAGGCTAGCATCCGGCGGGGCTGCGCGGAATTCGTCCGCTTCGGATGTTGGCGTATAAAATCATCGGTCCGCGGGGGAGGCCATATGCTGGCGGTATTCGTTAGGACTGACGCCGTAATGCTTCTTGAATACGCTGCTCAAGTAACTCGCGTTGGCGAACCCGACCAGCTCCGCGATGTCCGCCAGACGCATGTGCGGGTCGCCGAGCAGCTCGGCCGCCTTGCCGAGGCGCGCCTGAGTCACGTAATCGCTGAACGTCGAGCCGGTCGTGTTATTGAACAGCTCCGACAAGTAGGTCGGGTTGAGATGAAACCGGTCGGCCAGCTGCGTCAGGGCGATCTCGTTCATGTACGAGCGATCGATATAATCGCGCACCGCTTCGACCGCCGACGCGCCGCCTGTCGTTCTCGAAGCTCGAACGCCTTCGATGACCCGCGCGGCGATTCCGTTCAAGTAAGGGATCGCTTCCGCGCCCGAGCCGTGCCGCCAAGCCGCATCCGGCAGCAGCCATTCCTGAGTCTCGGGAATAACGAGACGGTGGCGGCGGGCGACCTGGTCTACGAGCAGCACGGCGCGCAGAACGAAGAACGCGACGTCTCGAATCGGACGACCGCCCGTCGCGATTACCGCTTCGACCGTGCCCGCGAAAGCTTCGAGATCGGCGTTGTCCATCGCCGAGACGAGTTTCTTCTCCGTTTCGGGAAGCCAGTCCCCGGGATCTTCGCCCCCTTCGTCGGCAGTGACGATCTGAGAGACGGCTCCCGGACGGCTCCCGCTCCAGGCCAGCAGCGCGGACAGAAACCCTTGGCGCAGCCCGGTCGTTTGCCGGAACGGCTCGCCTACCCCGATGACCGCTTCGACTTGCAGGTACCGGTTCACGTTGGCCTGAAGCAGCTTGCCCAGCGCTTCCGCGCGGCGACCGGCTTCCTCCTCGTTCGGAGAGGAGACGATGACGTGCATCATCTGCGAGTAGCCGCGATGACAGAACGCGAACGCCGAATCGGACCAGTCGAACGCCTCCAGCGTCTCCCGGCAGAGCATGCGGAAGGCGAGACGGAATAAGCCGCTCCCTTCGGCCTGCTCGCCGAGCCGGCCCTCGGGCAGACGATATTCCGCGCTGACGATCTGCAGGACGGCTCCGTCGTGCAGCCAGCCGTTCATCGCAAGCCGCTTCGTCTCGTTCTTCAGCGCGGGGACGCGGCTCTCGTCGTCGTTGCCGATCCACTCCAACAGCAATTGCTCCCGCAGCACCGAGCGGCTCTCCGACAGCGCGAGCCGGGTCGAATTCTCGGAAGCGAGCGCCGCCCGCTCCGACTCCATCTCCTCGCGCAGCTTGACGAGCAGCGCCGTCAGCTCGCTTCGTACGACGGGCTTGAGCAAATAATCCTTGGCCCCGCTCTGGAGCGCCGCCTTGACGAAATGGAAATCGTCGTACCCCGACAGCACGACCGCCTTCGTCCGCGGATAGTTTTCCGCGCACTGCTTCAGCAGCTCCAGCCCGCTCATGACCGGCATGCGAATGTCGGTCAGAATCAAGTCGTAACGTTCCGCTTGCAGCAGCGCCAGCGCCTCGCGCCCGTCCTGCGCTTCTCCCGCTACGGCATAGCCGAGCGCCGGCCAATCGATCTTCAGCTTCAGCCCGGTGCGAATTTCCAGTTCGTCGTCGACCAGCAATACGCGATACATCCCTATTCCTCCTTCGCCGGCAATCTCAGCACGATCCTCGTCCCCGATTGGGACGACGATTCGATGCGCGCGGAGAAGCCTTCACCGTAATGCAAATAACATCTCGCCAGCACGTTGCGCAGTCCGATTCGCCTTCCGCCCGCGCTCAGCACGTCCGTCATCCGCCCGCGGGCCATCTCCTCGCGCAGCTCCTCTATCAATTCCTCGGACATGCCCGTTCCGTTGTCGGACACCTCGATCTCGATCGCGTCCCCGTCTCTTCTCGTCTCGACTTTGACGAAGGCTCCGTCGGGGTTTTCCTGACTGAACTTGATCGCGTTCTCGACGAGCGGCTGCAATATAAACTTGACGATCGGCGCATTCCCAAGCTCCGGAGAATGCCCGATCTCGACGCGGATGCGTTCTCCGAAGCGCACCTTCATAATCGACACGTAATCCCGGATGTACTGCATCTCGTCCTTCAGCTTCACGATGTCGCTGTCCGCCCGCAAGGAATAGCGCAGCATTTGCCCCAGCCATTCCGTCACGTCGATGACTTCCTCGCTCCGCCTCTGCGCGGACAAGCTGCCGATCGCTTCCAGCGTGTTATAGAGGAAATGCGGGTTGATCTGCATAAGCAGAGCTTTGTACTCCGCGTCCTTGCGCCGCATGTCGGCCTGGAATTCCGTCTCGATCAGGAACCTCAGCCGCTGAACCATGTTGCGGAACACCTTTACGACGTATCCGACCTCGTTGCGCGGAATCGGCATGCGCGCAAGCGCCTCGTCCTCCACCTTGCCGAAGTCGCCCCGTTCCACGAGCCGCATCGAACTCGCCAACCGGGTAAGCGGCCGGGCGATGCCCGACGACAGCCAGAACGCGGCGACGATCGTCAACAGCAGCAGCGCCGCCCCGACAACCAGCATCGTCTGCTGCACCCGCTTCATTTTCTCGAACAGCTCCGACTCCTTGACCTCTCCGACGAGCGCCCAATTGGCGCTTTTGATTTTGCGGTACAGCACCAGACGGGATTCCCCGTTCTGCTTGACCGTCAGCTTCCCCCCGGAATGCTTATCCTTGGCGATCGCCGCCATCTCCTGCAGGAAGCCCGACATCCCTTCTTCAATGCGCTGCTCCAGCACCGGTCGCCCGTCCATATCGACGAGGTAGACGCGGCCCGTCTCGCCGAATTTGATTTTGTCCAGCGGCGTCTGGATTTTGGACGTCTCCACGTTCAGCTTAAGCGCCCCGATATTGCGGAACGAGCTGAGCTGCACGAGGTTGTAGAGCAGGCTGTTCATGCTGACCTTCTCCAGATAGTTGGGCTGGTACGGATCGAGATGGGCGGGAACCCAGCGGACGCCGTCCCGTTTGAAGGTCGTATACCAGTCTCCGTCCAGGAAGGACGGATCGTCGTTAAAAGCTTTGTCGCGAATGCCAACGGCCGTTCCGTTCTCGTTAAAAAGGGTAATCGAAGAAATCGAGGAATGGTTCAAAGCGATGGAGGAGAGAAACTTGCGGAGCTCGGCGTCGGCTGTAATCCGCTTCTCCTGGGGGAGGCTCTTATCGAGCTGGGCGGTAATCCACATCTGTGTCACTTCGTTGCTGAGCACCTGGTTGGCGACGTCCTCGACCTGCGTCGTCAGCGTATTGACGAACGAGGCGTACTGGTCCATCGTCTGGGAGGTCGACTCCTCGATGGACGTGCCGATGACGATATTGGACACTTGCGTGAAAACGGCGACCATCGTAATGAAAGGAACGATGAATACGAGGATAAACGTGGCGGATAAGCGGGTTCTGAGCGAGTAGAACATAGGGCTCCCCTTCCGTATAAAGAATAACCCCCTCCCGGCGTAGCCCGAAGGGGGCGCTGATGTGCGGCTTGACAGCGCTTGCGGCGCGTTCACTTCCACTTTATCAGCAATAGCCGGAAGAGGGAATGCTTTTTTATCGGGTCGGGACATGCAAAATGTTCGGGTCCGGTTCGGGTCCGGTTCGGATCCGGCTACGCGACCTTTACCACCGTTCCGTCATGACGATCGGCTCGATCTTGCCATCTCCGACCTGCATGCGGTCGATGCACAGCATCCGGTTGCCCGGCTCGGGATCGCCGATCATTCTGCGATGGTACACGATCAGCCATTCGTCGGTGTCCGGCAAGTGCAAATAGCCGTGATGCCCCGGCCCCTCCGCGAGCGGCTCCTGCCGCTCCAGAATCGTTCCCTGGTTCGGGAACGGGCCGAGCGGGTTGTCGCTCACCCCGTAAGCGACCCGGTACGTGCCGTTCGTCCAGTCTCCCAGCGACCACATTAAATAGTAGAGACCGTCTTTCTTCAGCATGCAAGGGCCTTCCACGTAACCTTCCGGTGTAATCGGCAAGATCGTCTCGCCGCTCTCCAGCGGTACGAAGCCGGTCATGTCGTCGTTCATCTTGGCCACGTTGCAGTGTCTCCAGCCGCCGTAATACAAATAGATCGTTCCGTCGTCGTCCTTGAACAGATGCGCGTCGATCGGCTGGGCATGATGGATGAACTTGTCCACGAGAGGCCGGCCCAGGTATCCCCGGTACGGGCCTTCCGGCCGGTCCGCGACCGCGATCTCCAATCCGCCGATTTCGTCGTTCGATTGGATGTCGTTGGAGGCGAACACGAGATAGTATTTTCCGTTGTGCTCAATATGGGTGGGAGCCCATACCGCTCTCCAGATCCACGGAAAGTCGGCCATCTCGATAATGCCCTCGTGCTTCTCCCAATGGATCAGATCCTCGGAGCTGAACGCGTCCAGATTCATCTGCTTCGTGTACTCGGTGATCGACCGGGTGACGTAGATCCAATGCTTGCCCTCGTAGGTTCTCGCTTCGGGATCCGCGTACCAGCCCGGCACGATCGGGTTCGTAATGCCTCTCATCTCTGTCCTCTCCTCGCAAGCCGCTTCCGGCATTCCTTGTATACTGGCAAACTCGTTTACTTGACCTAAGGCGTGTATGCATACTCCGAGGATAGCAGATGTTGCCGAATTTTCGTTCCATGCAAGGAACTTTTGTGAAGGCGTACCGGGGGTACGTCAAGCAAAAGTGACGCAGCAGGGGGCGAAAAGGCGGTGATAGATGCCTCTGAGCGGGTTTGCATACATGCCCTAGTATACTCCCGCGGGATCGGATGCGGCAACGGGATTTCAGCCCAACCCTGTCCCTCTCTTTTCTTCCATATTTTCACTAGAAAAAACCCATCTATCTCATTTTCTCTCTCCCTGAGTCATCTGCAGATGCCATACGCTCCGTTTTTTCCCCTGGCTGCCCGCCTCTTACTGCAAACTAAATTACCCATTCATTTAATATTTCCGGCCCGCCGCTTCCTTCTCGGCGATCGCCTGAGTGAACACACTCTCCGGAGTCACGATTCTTTTGGGGAGCGTTCGTCCGGCCATCAATTCTTTCACGGCCTGCATCAGATTCGGACCCAGCAGCGGATTGCATTCGACGACGACATTGATTTTGCCGGCGGCCAGCATTTCCAGCGCCTTGCGGGTGCCGTCCACGGAGAGAATAACGATGTCTTCTCCCGGCCGCAGGCCGAACTCTTCGATCGCCTCGATGGCGCCCAGCGCCATGTCGTCGTTATGCGCGAAGAGAGCATCGATCCGGCTGCCCTGCTCCCGAAGCAGCGCCCGCATCGCCTCTTTGCCTTCCTTCTGCGTGAAGTTGGCGTATTCGCTGGCAACGATCCGGAAATCCTCCCGCTTGGCGATAATCTCGCGGAAGCCTTTGCCTCGCTCGACGGACGGCGCCGAGCCTTCCGTTCCTTTTAATTCCGCGATCGAGATCGGACCGGGGACGTCTCTCATTTTATCCAGTAAATATTTGCCCGCTTTCCGGCCTTCTTCCGTGAAGTCGGAGCCGATGAACGTCACGTAGAGCGAAGAGTCGCTTACCTCCACGGACCGGTCGGAGACGATCATAGGGATGCCCGCCTGCTTCACTTCCTTCATGATCGGTTCCCAGCCGGATTGGACGACAGGGGAAAAAGCGATCACATCGACCTTCTGCGCGATGAACCTCCGAATCGCCTCGATCTGCTTCTCCTGGGATTGCTCCGCATTGTCGAACAGCAGCTCGATGCCGGCTTCCTTCGCCGCTTCCCGGATCGAGGCCGTGTTGGCAAGCCGCCAGTCGCTCTCTGAACCGAGTTGGGAGAAGCCCAGCTTGATATCTTGACGGGAAGCGATCGGAATTTCGTCCGTCGTTTCGACTGGACCTTTCTCTCCTGTTGGAACGGGAGTCCTCGTTGCCGTCGACGAAGAATTCGAGTCGCAGCCGACTGCCGCAGCGACGAACAGGACAAGGAACACGCTTAGCATAAGCAAACGGGAATACGGAGTGATCAATGGCATCGGCCTCCAAAGCAAACGATGATCGGCGATCGTAATTGCACACGCTTTCATTATACCAGAAAGCCCGACATCCGTTGGGCCAGCAGGCCGGACTATACAGCTTTACAGCTTAATCGTCGAACGGCGAGCGCTAAGCGCTCTTTGCAGAACGATAAACACGAACAGCAGCACGCCGATGGCAATCCGCGTCCACCAGGAGCTCAGCGTCCCCTCGAAGCTGATTAGCGTCTGGATGACGCCGTAGATCAGCACGCCGAAGAACGTGCCGGCAATATAGCCGACGCCGCCGGTTAGCAGCGTGCCTCCGATGACGACCGCGGCGATCGCGTCCAACTCTGTTCCGACCGCATGCAGGCCGTAGCCGGACAGCATATAGAACGTGTAGATAACGCCGGCCAGCGAGGAGCAGAAGCCGCTCACGACATAGACGCCGATCTTCGTCCGGCCGACGGGAAGCCCCATCAGCAAGGCGGACTGCTCGCTGCCTCCGAGCGCGTATACGTTGCGGCCGAACCTCGTGTAGTGGGCGACGAAGATTCCTGCCAGCACGACGACAAGCGCAATGACGACGTTGACCGACAGAAAGCTTCCTCCCGGCAGCGATATTTTCGCCATGGCGATGGACGTATAGGCAGGGTGGTCGATCGTAATCGTCCCCAGGCTAATGACATAACAGAGTCCGCGCGCGAGAAACATGCCGGCCAGCGTAACGATAAAAGGCTGTACCTTGAAATAGTGAATGATCGCCCCCATCGCCCAACCGAACGCGCATCCGAACAAGAGCACGAGCGGAATAACGACGAGCGGAGGTACGCCGTGCTGCTGAACGAGACTTGCCGACATCATCGTCGTCAGCGCGATCATGGAACCGACCGACAGATCGATGCCCCCCGAGACGATAACGAACGTCATTCCTACCGCGACGACAAGCAGAAACGCGTTGTCGATCAACAGGTTGAACAACACCTGCAAAGAGAAAAATCCGGTATACCGGAACGCGCCCATCGCCATCATTAACGCGAATAGAGCCATCGTGACGAGAATCGGGAAATATTTGCGATTAAGAAGCATGCCTCGCGACCTCCTTCTCCCCCGGATATCGACGGGTTCGCCAGCGCTGCGCGATCGTCCTGCGGAACGACTCCGACTGGATCAAACATACCGCCAGGACGACGAAAGCTTTGACGACCAGCGTAATTTCCGGCGCGATGCCGACCGAATAGATCGTGGTGGACAACGTCTGGATGATCAGCGCGCCGACCAGCGTGCCCGTCAAGTAGAAGCGGCCGCCGTTCAACGACGTTCCGCCGATGACGACCGCCAAAATCGCGTCCAGCTCGTACCACAATCCCGCGTTGTTGCCGTCCGCACTGGATACGTTCGAGCTGAGCAGCAGCCCGGCGATGCCCGCGCACAGACCGCAGAACATGTAGACGACCAGAACGACGACGTTCGAGCGGACACCCGCCAGACGGCTCGCTTCCGGATTCGTGCCGACCGATTCGATGAACAGCCCGAGCGCCGTTCTGCGCGTCAGCAGAGCGGCGGCGGCGAACACGGCCGCGACGACGAAGATGGAAAAAGGCAGCGCGGCGAGCGAGCCGGCGCCGATGAATTTATATCGATCGCTCGATAGCGTAATGATCTGTCCGTCCGTAATCAACTGCGCGATGCCCCGTCCGGCCACCATCAGAATCAAGGTCGCGATGATCGGCTGAATGCCGAATCCGGAGACGAGCAAGCCGTTCCACAGACCGGTCGCAAGCGACAGGACAAGCGCCAGTCCGACGGCTACGAGCACGAGGCCGAGCGAGCTCTGGTCGGCTCCCTTGCTGATCGTCAGGCAGGACATCGCCCCGGCGATCGCCACGACCGATCCGACCGACAAATCGATGCCCTTCGTCGCGATGACAAGCGTCATACCGATTGAGACCAGGATGAGCGGCGCCCCAAAGTTCAGGATATCGATCAAGTTGCCGTATAGTTGCCCGCCTTGCATTTTAATAGAGAAGAAATCCGGCGAATAAACGAGATTAAACAATAACAGCGCCCCCAGAACGGAGAGCGGCCAAAATAAGTGATGCTTCATCATTCGGTTCATCTTGATCAGCCTCCCGCGATGGCCTGCATGACCTGCTGCTGGCCGATGCCCTGCCCTTCGAATTCCTTGACTACCCGGCGATCCCGCAGCACGGCGATTCTTCCGCTGACCCTCAGCACTTCCTCCAGCTCGGACGAGACGAACAGGACGGACATTCCTTTGCGGGACAGCGCCAAAACAAGCTTCTGGATTTCGGCCTTCGCCCCCACGTCGATGCCGCGGGTCGGTTCGTCCAGAATGAGCAGCTTCGGCTCGGTGAGCAGCCAGCGGGCCAGAATAACCTTCTGCTGATTGCCGCCGCTTAAGTTTTTGACCAGATGTTCCGGATTCGGCGGGTTAATGTTTAGCGCCCGGATATATTCTTCCGCGATCTCCGCTTGCCGCTTGCGGCTAATCGCTCTTAGCCAGCCTCGCGAAGCCTGCATCGCAAGAACGATGTTTTCCCTGACGGACAGGTCGTCGATGATTCCCTCCGTCTTCCGGTTCTCCGGACAGAAGCCGATCCCTCTGGCGATGGCTTCCCGCGGCGAACGCACGCCTCCGCCTTCCCCCGCCAGCTTAAGCGTTCCTCTGTCGGCCCGGTCAGCTCCGAAGAACAGGCGGGCGATTTCCGTCCGCCCTGAGCCGAGCAGGCCGGCCAGCCCTACGACTTCCCCTTCGCGAATCGCCAGATCGAACGGATCGATGGCCCCTTGGCGTCCAAGCCCCGCCGCTTCGATCCATACTTTGCGGTCGATCTGCCCCTCTTCCGCCTCTCGAGGCAATTCCTCCAGCACGTCCAGCTCCTTGCCGATCATGCGGGATACCAGCTCGATTCTCGGCAGCTCCGCCGCCTTGTATTCCCCGACGAACTCCCCGTTGCGCAGTATCGTAATCCGGTCCGATACCTCGTACACCTGGTCAAGAAAATGCGTAACGAACAAAATCGCCATCCCTTCGCCCTTCAGCTTCCGGATGATGGCAAACAACTGCTTTACCTCGTTGCTGTCGAGGCTGGACGTCGGTTCGTCCAGGATGAGCACCTTGGCCGAGACGCTTAGCGACCGCGCGATGGCGACGAGCTGCTGGATCGCTACCGGGTAGGCGTTCAGCGTTCGCTGGACGTCGATGCGCAGATTCAGCCGCTCGCTCAGCAGCTCTTCGGCCTTGCGGTTGATTTCTTTCCACCGGATGCCCCCGAATCCGCGAGGCTCGCGGCCGATAAATATATTTTCCGCCACCGACAAGTTCGGACATAGATTTACTTCCTGATAAACCGTGCTGATCCCCGCCGCCTGCGCTTCCTGAGGACTGTGCACGCGAATCGGCTTGCCTTCCAACAGGACGCTTCCTTCGTCCACGGCATATACGCCCGTCAACGTTTTGATCAACGTGGATTTTCCCGCCCCATTCTCCCCCATAAGAGCGTGAACCTCTCCGGGAAACAGGCGGAAATCGACTCCCTTTAACGCGCGTACGCCGGGAAAGCTTTTGCGGATGCCGTTCATTTGCAAGATCGGTTGAGCATTCGTCATTCGTTCGGTCCTCCTTAAGAGAAAAAGCCGCTCCGTCGCCAAGCGACCGGATACGGAGCGGCCGACTTTCCGCATGCGCTATGCGGGATTAATATTTCCGGTCCGGCAGAGCGGCCTTCGCTTGCTCGGAAGTAAACGCCGTCTCTTCCGTCACGATGCGCTGCGGAATTTCCGTACCCGCCAGCACGTCGCGCACCGCTTGCATCAATTGCGGTCCCAGCAGCGGATTGCATTCCACGATATAATTGATTTTGCCTTCGCTGGCGGCTACCATGCCGTCCTTAACCGCGTCGACCGAGATAATGACGATGTCTTTGCCCGGAACGAGACCGGCCGCTTCGATAGCCTGAATGGCGCCCAGCGCCATATCGTCGTTGTGCGCGTACAGCACGTCGATCTTCTTATGCGCCTTGAGGAACGCCTGCATGACCTCCTTGCCTTTGGCGCGCGTGAAGTCCCCGGTCTGGGAAGCGATGATCTTCAGCTTGCCGTTCGACTTGATGACTTCCTCGAAGCCCGATTTGCGGTCGTTCGCCGGAGCCGATCCCGTCGTGCCTTGAAGCTCAACGATGTTCACGTCCTCCTGCGCATCCTTGTTTTGGTCGACCAGCCATTGGCCGGCCTTGCGTCCTTCCTCCACGAAGTCGGAGCCGATGAACGTTTTGTACAGCGACGTATCTTTGGAGTCCACTGCGCGGTCCGTCAGAATAACCGGGATGCCGGCGTCTTTCGCTTCCTTCAGCACGGTATCCCAGCCGGATTCGACGACCGGCGAGAAAGAGATGACGTCGACTTTCTGCTGAATGAACGTACGGATCGCCTTGATCTGGTTCTCCTGCTTCTGCTGCGCGTCGGAAAACTTGAGCTCGAAGCCCGCTTCCGCCGCAGAGTCCTTGATCGAATTCGTGTTGGCCGTTCTCCAGCCGCTCTCCGCGCCGACCTGGGAGAAGCCGAGCACGATTTTCTTGTCGGCCGCCGCCGGGGTCGCCGCGGCGCTCTCCGACGCCTGGGCGGCCGGGCTGGAAGGAGCGGCGGCAGGGCTCGCGCTGCCTCCGTTATCCTTGGTTCCTCCGCAAGCCGCGGCAAACAGCATTAAAGAAGCCAAAACCAACGATGCGCCCCGCTTTTTCTTTCCGATCATCCGATGACACCCTCTCCGTTTAGTTCGCCAACGAGCGGCGTGAGCTCATTATAAAGCGCTTGCAGGTTGCGCTTATACGGAGAATCGCCGCCTTATTTTGCAATTTTATGGGATGTGCGGCCAGGGAACGGGGCCATGTTGCGTTTTTTTATTCAAAAGTTGGAGATAACCTTCACGTTCGCCGAGGGAGATCCACGAACATCGCTTTTTTTGCTATAGTAGATCTATCATGGAACGACTTCCCAAGGAAGGATCGCTGCAGATGAACGTCGTTCGGAAGATCGCCTCCAGCTTGCGCGCCAAGCTGCTGACCATGTTCGTCATCCTGACCTCGATCCCCCTCATCGCGGTCGGGCTCGTCTCTTATCAGAAATCGTTCTCCACCGTATCCGCGCACAGCAAGGCGGCTACGATGCTCGTCGCCGACCGGCTCGCCAGGGATGTGGACATTTTGTTCCAGGACACGGAGCGTCTGCTTGAGCTGGAGAACAATCCCCAAGTGCTTCGCTTCCTGTTTTCGCACAGCGAAACCTACGACGACGCGAAGTTTATTTTGCAGACGTTCGATCTCTACCGCAAAACGTACAAATATGAAAGCGTCCTCAATATGACGATGATCAATCTGTACGGCAGAGGCATCAGCGACCGCAGGGGAGTGTTCCAGCTCGATTACAACCCTTTGCGCAATCCCCGGTTCTTGCAGCTGATGCACGAACCGGACGAGGCGCTGATCGTCCCCCCGGCGAAGGCCTCCGACTTGGATCGGCTGGACGGCTTTCTGTACCCGGATCGCAACGTCATTACGATGATGGCCGCCGTCAAGCAGCGGATTACCCATGAGGTGATCGGCTTTATCGTCATCGATCTGGACGATTCGGTCGTCGAAAGCTACGCGGGCAGCGCTTCGATCGGCAAGACGGGTTATTTCTACGTCGTGGACGACTCGGGAGCTCCCCTGTTCGCTCCTTCCTCCCTTGAACAATCCGGTCTTCCTTTCCGCCCTGCGGATCTCGGCACGCGAATGGCTGCCGATCGGGACAGCTTCGTCGATTCGGAAGGCGGAAAACCGACGTTCGTCGTGTTCGCCGCCTCGCAAGCGACCGGGTGGAAGATCGTCGGCAGCGTCCCGCTGCAGGAGATCGTCGAGGACGCCAACCGCATTCGCCAGCTCATCATCGTCAGCGTCGCGCTCAGCATCATTTTCACGATTACGCTCTACTTCTTCATCACTTCGCGCCTGACGCGCCCGATCCAGCTGCTGAAGAGCAAAATGCGCCAAGCCGCCTCCGGCTATCTCGACGCCAAAGTCAAGCCCAGCGGCCAAGACGAGATCGCCGATCTCGGCACGAGCTTCAACACGATGATCGAGAAAATCAAAATGCTGCTGGAGCAAAGCATCCGCGAGCAGGAGCATCTGCAGAAAGCCGAGCTACGAACGCTCCAGGCGCAGATCAACCCTCATTTTCTGTACAACACGCTCGACTCGATCGTATGGATGGCCGAAGCCGGCAAGAACGAGGAGGTCATTCAGCTCGTGCAGGCGCTGTCCCGCCTGTTCCGCATCAGCCTGAACAAAGGGCGGGATTGGATCTCCATCAAGATCGAGCTGGACCACGTGCAGAGCTATCTGTTTATCCAGAAGATGCGGTACCGCGACATTCTTGATTACGAGATCGAGGTCGGCCAAGAGCTGCAGGTATTCCCGATTCTGAAAATGACGCTGCAGCCGCTGGTCGAGAATGCGCTGTATCACGGCATCAAAAACAAGAGGGGACAGGGTCTCATCCGCATCGGCGCATACGTCGAGCAGGTTCAGGACATCGTCCTGTTCGTCGAGGACAACGGCGTGGGCATTCCGGGACCGAGGCTGGAGGAAATCCGCAGGCAGCTCGACGCTCCCAGAGAGTTCGAGCCGGGCGACGAGGCGGAAGAAGGCGCGAATATCGGCTTCGGCTTGGCCAACGTCCATCAGCGGCTGAAGCTGTATTTCGGAGAGCGGTACGGGCTTGCCATCGACAGCGCGGAGAACGAGGGCACACGCGTCAGCGTTCGCATACCGAAGAGATAGGAGGAGTCGCGATGAAAAAGGTGATGCTCGTCGACGACGAAATCGTCATCCGGGAGAACATCAGGGATTGCGTCCAATGGGAACGGGAAGGGTTTATTTACTGCGGGGACGCTTCGGACGGCGAAGTCGCGCTCCCGCTCATCGAGAAGTGGGAGCCGGACATTCTGATCACCGACATCAAAATGCCGTTCATGAACGGGCTGGAGCTCAGCTCGATCGTCCGCATGCGCTGGCCGAATACGAAGATCGTCATCCTGAGCGGGCACGACGAATTCAGCTATGCGCGCTCGGCGCTGCAAATCGGCGTGGAAGAATACTGCTTGAAGCCCGTCCGCTCTCTGGATCTGATCAAGCTGCTGCACGCGGTCGCGGACAAGATCGACCAGGAGCGGAGGCTGCGGGAAGAGCGGGCCTGCACTCCCGAGAAGCTGTTCGGCGATCTGTGCGGCGGGCTCGTCTCGGCTCCCGAGGCGCTGGAGATCGCTTCGAAGCTGTCGCTGAATCTGATCGCCTCCGTCTACGCGGTGCTGATCTGCGACATGAGAGGACTGAATCAGCAGATCTATACGGACTCCGCTTCCGTCGCACAGGCCGAACGGCTGCTAGACGAGCGCCTGGCGGAAGCGGCGGACGGCTGGTGCTTCAAGCGCAGCCGTACGGAGAAGGTCTTGATCTTGAAGAGCGCTTCGGCGGAGCGGCTGGAAGAGACGATCGCGCGCATCCGTGACCGGATCGTTCCCCTGTTCGACAGCGATCCGGTCCCGGTCGTCTTCGGCATCGGCAGCGTACAGGACCGCCTTCAAGGCATCCACGTCTCGTTCCTGGAGGCGGAAGAGGACCGCAATCTTCGCCGGCTGTCTTCCGTGAACCGCAGAGATTTGTGGAGCACGGCCGGCAGATCGGCGGAGGCGACCGTCTATCTCGACAGGGCGCGGTTCATCGAATTTCTGCGGCTGGGGACGCCTGCCGAGGCGCGCGGTTTCGTCCGCTCTTTCGCCGAAGGCTTGAAGGGGATCGATTGGCAGGCGTCGCCCTACGGCTACTACCTGCTGAACGAGATTATGCTGGAAGCCGTGCGGGAAGTGAAGAAGACGTTCCGCTCCGGAGACCTTGCGGGCGATTCCGTCTCCGTCTGGCAGACCGGCATCCGGAGTATCGGCTGCTGGGAAGAGGCGTGCCTGTTCCTGGAGGAGCTGCTCGGCAAGCTGTGGGCGTGGCGCTCGGAAGCGGCCAGCCGTTACGGGGAAATTATCGCCGCCGCCCAGAGCTACATCCGGCGGGAGTACGCCAACGACCGGCTGTCGCTGCAGGACGCCGCTGAGCACGTGCGGGTCAGCCCCAGCCATCTGAGCAAGGTGTTTAGCCAGGAGACGGGCCAGACCTTCATCGAATTTCTAACGCAAACCCGGATTCGCAAAGCGATGGAGCTGCTGCGGACGACCAACGACAAATCGTACGAGATCGCCTATCGGGTCGGGTATAACGACGCGCACTATTTTTCCAACCTGTTCAAGAAAATGACGGGCATGACGACCCGGGAGTTCCGCCGGCAAGGCGTTCCCGCGCCGGATGCGGAAGGAGATGGGGATGGCCATGGCGGCAACGGCCAAACGGCGTAACCGCGTATACCCGCCGCTGCTTGCTCTTCTTCTGTCGGCGGCGCTCGCGGCGATCGGAGGATGCCGCGGGGAGACGCTGCCGGCGGAGTCCGGAGCTTCCGCTCAGCCTTCCGATTCGCCGGCGGCGGAACAGAAATACACTTTCGGCATCATCTATCCGATGATGCACGCCTTCTACGAGACGATCACGCATTCCGCGGAAGAAGCGGCGGCAGAGTCCGGCGTGCGGCTCGTCGTCAAGGCTCCCGGGGAAGCGAACCTGGAGCAGCAGATCCGGATGATGGAGACGCTGATCGTCCAGCGGGTCGACGGCATCGCGATCGATCCGATCGACGCGGACGCGCTCGCCCCGCTGATCGACAAAGCCGTCGGCAGCGGCATTCCCGTCATCTGCTTCGAATCCGACTCCCCGGGAAGCAATCGCCTCGCTTACGTCGGCGGCAACAATCTGGAGGCGGGCAGGAAACTGGGCGAGCAGCTCAACGAGCGGCTTAAAGGCAAAGGAATGATTCTCGTAGAGACGGGGATGCTCCGAATGCAAAGCCTGAACGAGCGGCTGGAGGGGCTGCTGGCTTACCTGAACGAAAGCACCGACATTCAGGTGCTCGAGGTCCGGTATCACGAGGGCAACGAAGCCCGGGCGCTGCAGGATCTGGAGGAGATGCTCGACGCGCATCCCCACTTCGACGCCTTCGTCGGGCTCGAAGCCGTGTCCGGCTCCGCTTCGATTCTCGTCTGGAAAGCCAAGGGCTTGTCGCGATACGCCTTCACGATCGGACTGAGCCCCCAGCATCGGGAAGGGCTGCGCAACGGCCAATTAACCGCGGTGCTGTCTCAGCAGGAAGAGGAATGGGGCCGGCGCATCGTGGAGACGCTGGAGGCGGCGGCCCAAGGACGCGCGATCCCTTCGTTCGGCGACGGGGAGATCGAGGTGTTCCAGTCGTAATCGCACCGTCAGCCGGGCGCGTTCTTTTTGCGCCCGGCCCGGTGTTTTTTCGATGAGCCACCTTAAGCAACATTTACCACAACACTTTTCTACTATGCCATCCGATAATCTATTCATACATTCTACTTTATATTCGCTAGGAGAATAAGTTTGAGGAACCGATATCCATCGCTCGCCTTGTCCGCAGTCATTCTGTTTCTGTTCCTCCCGATCCAGGCAAGCTTAACGTCGGCTAGCGATCGACAGGAAGGCCTGGAGCAAGAAATCGTCATCGTATACAAAAACGATAAAGGCAAGGAGGCGGCGCATGGCCGCAGCGTGAAAGTCCGGCACGAGTTTGCGGCTGTTCCCGCCCTTTCCGCAACGGTCGCCAAATCCGAATTGGAGGAGCTGGCAGCGAACCCGAATATCGCGTATATCGAACGCAACGTAACCTTCCGGGTCGCAGAGCGCGATTATCGGTCCGTATCCGCAGCCGAAGCGGCCGAACGGTCCCTATGGAGCTTCCAAGCGGTACAACCGACGCTCCTGTGGGAGGAAGGCTTCACGGGAGCAGGCGTGAAAGTCGCCGTAATCGACTCCGGCATCTCGGCGCACGGCGAGCTCACGATTGCGGGCGGCTTCTCCGCGGTCGACTACACCGACAGCTACGCCGACGACAACGGGCACGGCACGCACGTCGCCGGCATTATCGCCGCCAGGAGCGACGGCAAGGGAATCGTCGGGATTGCGCCCGATGTGCGGCTGTACGCGGTCAAATCGCTGGATCAAGACGGCAAGGGAAACCTTCTGGACTTGCTGGAAGGGCTCGATTGGGCGATCGCCAATCACATGGACGTCATCAACCTTTCTTTCGGCACGAAGGTGAACTCCCCGCTGCTCAAAAGCCTCGTGGATCGCGCCTACCGCGAGGGCATCCTCGTCGTCGCGGCGGTCGGCAACGATCAGATGGATGTGCCGCTGGATACGAATACGATTAACTATCCTGCCAAGTACGACAGCGTTATGGCCGTTGCCGCCATCGATAAGCATCATGCGCGCGGGCCCTCGTCTTCCGTCGGGGAACAAGTCGAATTCGCGGCCCCGGGTTACGAAATCCTCTCTACGTATGTGGATTTGGACGGATCGGAAGTTTACGCGGAAACCGGCGGAACGTCCCAGGCGGCACCCCACGTCTCGGGCATGATGGCGCTGCTGAAACAGAAGTATCCGGCCATGTCCAACGTCGCGCTGCGCGAGGAGCTTCGAAAGTTCACCGTCGATCTTGGCGTGCCCGGACGCGACCGCGAGTACGGCTTTGGAGAAGTCTCTTTCCGAGACGACGGTTACTCCTCGGCAGCGCCCGTGCCGGTCAGCGGAGTGTCCCCAACCTCCGAAGCGGATAAGCTGAATGAAGCCGACTTGGCGCTCGGGAGAGCCGAGGATTCCCTGGCCGTTCTGGATTTCGTCGACGCCATGCTTGCGATTCAGGCGCTGGATGACGCCCGCAAGCGCGAAGAGCGGATAACGGCTTTGAATTCGCTGCGACGGGAGATGGGATTCCATTCGTATCCGGCCAGAACGATTCGTCCGTTCGTACCGGTTGGAATCAGTCTTGAAGCCGCAATGAAAAACCAGAACTACAAGTATGTCGACGAAGCGTCGGTGAAGCCGGGCTTGAACGTATTCGTTCTGAACGGCAAAGGGGAACTGGCGCAAGACGCGGAAGTCCGCATCTGGTTTAATCGGATTGTCGTTATGCCTGCTTCCGGTGCTTTCGCCTCTAACGAGACCTATACCGTCATCGTCGATTCTTCGGTCAGAGGCAGGCCCGGACTGGTGCAGCGCAATGCTGCCGAATTGAGAAATCCGCTGTTGCTGGAATTCGCCGTTACGAGCGGTCGACCGGCTTTATCGGACACAGCCGCCTCGAACGGTTCGCCGTTCACCGACGTCAAGCAAGGCTCCTGGTACGAAGCCGCCGCGCAATGGGGATTTGACAGAGGGATTATCAAAGGCTACCCGGACGGCACGTTCAAGCCGGGCAAGACGGTAACCGAAGCGGAGTTTCTAGCCATGCTGCTTCGCGCCTTCGAACCGGATCCAGCCTCTTCGAAGGGAAAGCACTGGGCGGAAGAATTGTATCGCCGGGCCGAGACGTTGAACTACCCGTTGAACGGCGCGAGGGATCTTCGGGCGAGGGATGCGGCCATCCTGCGCGGGCAAGTCGCCGAACTTATCTCTGCGACGGAAGGCGTGAACTTCAAAGGCGACGATGCGATTCATTACCTATTGGCATTCGGATTGGCCGAAGGAACGAATCCGAATGACATCAGTTTGCGCGGTTTTCTAGGGGACAAGGCGCTTACCCGAGCGGAGGCGCTGCAATTCATCCGCACGCTGGTCGGCAACGGCATCGGCGGACTGCTCGAAAAACCTTACAGGGCTAACGATCCGAACGATCTGCCGCCTCTGCCCTCCCGCATCGGCAATTAGCGAAACAGTCCCGCATCCGTTCAAGAGAACTTAAGAGGCTAGCGGCCGTTTGCCGGTAGCCTGCTTTTTTGATCGCCGACATACCTATATAGCCTTTGATTTTTACATCGGCTTGTCCTCTCTTCCCTTCAGCCCAAATTGATGTCCCTGATTTTCTCGAGCGGAATCTTCGGCTTGCGGTCTTCCGTCAGAAGACCGTTAATTTCCTGCTGGACGTCGGTGAGCTGCGTGTAGCAGTAACCGCAGATGTAATCCTTGCTCTTGATCGCCCGCGTCAGCCCTTCGAACCGCTTCAGGAACTCTTCGTCCGAAGCCACCTGGCGGCCGTAGCCCCATCCCTTGTCAGATTGGTAGGCGATTCCGCCGAATTCGGTAACCATGATCGGCTGTCCGCGGTATTCGTAGCCTTCGGCGAACGCGAATTTCCATTGATTGCATGCGGTTTCGTTGCTCACGATCGCTTCTTTGCTTTTATACTGCCGCTCGAAGCCTTCGCCGGTTTCGACGTAATTGTGCAAGGTCACGATGTCCGACACGGTATGCTCCCAGCCGTCGTTGGCGATGACCGGACGGTACGGGTCGATCGATTTGGTCAGATGGTAGATGCCCTCGGTAAACTTTTGCTGCCTTTTGTCGCGAAGGACGTTGGGGATGCCCCACGATTCGTTGAACGGAACCCACGTAATAATGCTCGGGTGATTGTATTGCTGAAGGACGATCTCGAGCCATTCCTTCGAGAACGCTTCGATCGCCCGATCATGGAATTCGAACGTCGCCGCCATTTCGGACCAGACCAGCAGTCCCTTCACGTCGCACCAATAGAGGAATCGCGCGTCCTCGATTTTCATGTGCTTGCGCACGCCGTTGTAGCCCATTTCCAGCATCCTGTCGATATCCTCGATCAGCGCTTCCTCGCCCGGAGGAGTCAAGTGGCTGTCCGTCCAGTATCCTTGATCCAAAATCAGCCTTTGATAGATCGGAACGTTGTTCAGCAGCACTTGGCCCTTCTCGATCGACACCTTCCTCATGCCGAAATAAGAGAATACCCGGTCTGCGACCCGGTCATCGGCATACAGGACGAATTCCACATCATACAGGTTCGGGTGCTGCGGCGACCAGAGGCATTTCTTCCATGGTCCGTTCGCCTCGTGCGTCAGGTCGACTTCGACCGTTAAGGAGGAGCGGTCCGCCGCCGCGCTTACCCGCTTGACGTGCTTTCCTTTTAGCGTCACGATCGTCTCCAGCCTCAAGTTCCCTCCCGCTTCCGCTCCGCACACCTCGTAGTCGAACCGAATCGTATTGCGATCGACGTCCGGCGTCATCTTGACGGAAGCCAGCCGCCGCTGGCCGACGTATTCGAGCCATACCGTCTGCCAGATGCCCGTCGTCTGTACGTAGAAGCATTCGAAATTGTTCGGAAGCCAGCGCTGCTTGCCGCGCGGTTGAGTACAACTGTCGCCGTCCTCCGCCTTCACGGTGATCCGATTGTCCGCTCCGAACGTCACATACGGAGTAATGTCGAAGGAAAACGCCGCATAGCCGCCCTGATGCGAGCCCGCCATCGCGCCGTTCACCCATACTTTAGCGAGGTAATCGACCGCTTGAAAATGCAGAATCACCCTCTGGCCAGCCGCGTCTTGCGAGATATGCACCGTTCTGTCGTACCAGACCCGGGGATGGAACTCTTCCAATCCGATCCCGCTCGCCTTCGTCTCATAGGAGTAGGGAACGTTGATCGTATGCGTGCCTTCGAACTTCTCCGGCCACCTCTCCGCCTCCCCGGCGTCGAGATCGTCGAAGCGGAAGCTCCATTCCCCGTTCAAATTGAGCCAATTGTCCCGCACGAATTGAGGTCTGGGATAATCTTTGATGTAGGCTTTCGTTGTCATGCCCTGCCTCCCGCCGCTCCGCGAACTTCCAGCGCATAGATCGAAAACGGACGCAGCACGCAGCCGTCGCGCCAAGCCTCCGCCGGAATTGTGCGCGTCTTGCAGACGATTCGTTTCGGCGCGAAGACCGAATTGATCTCTTCGAAGGAGTCTCCCGTAATCTCATAGATAACCGCGTCCCCGGAAATCTCGAAATCTCGCAGGTTCAGCTCGACCTTCGTTTCCTGCAAGCCCCGGTTCACGATAAACACGGTAACGGCGCTCCCGTCGTCGTTCGCGCAGGCCGCTACGTCCAAATCCGGCAGCCCTTCGAGCGCAAACGGCGCCGGCTTATGCGACCGGACCGCGAAGGTGCCGCAGACGGTATCGACGGGAAGCATCCTCCGGACGTTCCGGCCCGCGTACAGCTTCAGTACCTCATAGGTTGGCGTCCCGTATACGGTAAGCGGATGTCCGCTCCAGCCCGGCAGCTTGCCCCGGTATTGGTCGGCGTAATAATCGCCTACGCGGATGCAGCCTCCGAGCCAGCCGTTCACCAGGTCGGAGAAGCTGCCGATCTCGACCATATCGCTGCCGCGAAGCATCTCGTTCAGATTGGCGGCATTGGCGACCGCGGCTCCGAGCGTATGCTCGTCCGGCAGCCCTTTGCGAATCGTGTTCGGGTAATACATCGTATTGTACTCGGTAATCGCCAGCTTCACATGGCTTGTCTTCGCGTCCCTGCGGATGTTCTCCGTTGTCCGCCGGATGTCTTCCCGCGTCCACTCCGAGTACGCCGCCATCGCCCTGTAGCGCTCCTCTGCCGGCGTGTTCCGGTCCATGCCGAACCGTCCAAGGCCATGGTACAAGTGCAAGGTCAAATACTCGAAATGCTCGCCCGCAATGTCGAGTACCGCCTTGTTCCATTCCTGATCGTAATGGCCGCAGGCCAGCAGGACGATCGACGGATCGGCCGCTTTCATCGCCCGCGCGAAGCTTGCGCAGCGTTCGGCGAACTGCTCTGCGGCGCACGCTCCGACCTGCCACTGGCCCCATACTTCGTTGCCGATCTCCCAATACCGGACATTGTACGGTTCGGGATGGCCGTTCGCGGCTCGCCGCGCCCCCATTGGCGTATCGGCGCTTCCGTTGCAGTATTCGATCCATAGCGCGGCTTCTTCCGGCGTGCCGGAGCCGTCGTTCACGCTGATGAGCGGCTCTACCCCCAGCTCCCGGCAAAACGCGATGAACTCGTCCGTTCCGAAATACTTGCTCGTCCAGCCGCCCCAGGCTTCGTTGTACATGACCGGCCGTTCGAGGACGGAGCCGACGCCATGTTCCCAATGGTACGCGCTGATATAGTTGCCGGAGATTCTCATCATGCCGGCGTTCAACGGTCGCGTCATCTCGATCACTTCGCGCTTCACGAAGCCGGCGCTGTCCGCGGGCAGCAGAGAGACGTGATCGAGCCAGAGCATGCCGGTGGACACATGATCGAGCCATCGCGGGTGATCCGCCGGAACGTACACCCGGATCTCGGCTTCGGCGCAAGCACGGGAGACGGTAAGCACCGCCTCGTATTGCCGCCAGTTGTGGCTCGTCAGCTCGATGCGCGTTCGGCCGAGCCGTTCTCCCGTGCGACGGTCTGCCGCTTCGACGTACAGGAATTTAAGCTCGACGGAAGCCCGCGCGACCAGCTTGACCGTATAATCGATCGGCCCCTTCAAGGCCGCGTTCTGAGTAATGCCGGCATAAGCCTCGTCGTCGCTCATGATCCGAATGCGCTGGGCGCGGCCGGAATGCCTCGGGGCCGGCGCTTCAAGCGCGTACTGCGTATTTCTCCCGTTCGTATAGGGGTTCCAGCTTCCCGAAATCTCGATTCTCATCTCCGATTCGCTTTCGAAATCCATATCCTTCAGCGGGAAAGCGAGCATCGCTTCCATATGGTCCCGAATATCCTCGACGAAATGCCCGAACAGATAGGGGTTGACCGTATGCTCGCTCGGGCGGCTGCAATCGACGGTAATGGTTGCGTTCGTAGTCATTTTATGCCTCCAAATCGATATCGATCGTAAAATGTCCGGACTTATTATCCTTTAATCGAGCCGATCATGACTCCTTTGACGAAATGCCGCTGAACGAAAGGATACATGACCAATACAGGCAGGCTGGACACGATGATCACGGCGTATTTGATGCTCTCGGCAAGCAGGATTTTGTCCTCCAGGCCGATGCCGCTGTCCGCCACGTCCGATTGACTGATCAGCAAAATGTCCCTCAGCACGAGTTGGAGCGGATACAGCGCCTCGTTGCGGATGTAGATCAGCGCCCCGAAGAAGGCGTTCCAGTGGCCAACCGCGTAGAACAGCACCATGACCGCCAGAATGGGCTTGGACAGCGGCAGAATAATGTTGACCAGCAGCCTCCAGTTCGTGCAGCCGTCCATATGGGCGGCCTCCTGCAGCTCCCAGGGAATGCTGGATTGAAAATACGTCCTCATTACGATGAGATTATACGTCGCAATCGCTCCCGGAACGATCAACGCCCACATCGTGTCGACCATGCCCAGACTTTTGACCAGCATATAGGTCGGAATCAGCCCGCCGCTGAAGAACATCGTAAGAGTGATGATCAGCATCAACGGGCCTCTGCCGGGAAGATCGGGCCGGGACAGCGGGTAAGCCGCCAAAATCGTCATGACCAGGTTGATCAGCGTACCGACCGTCGTGTAGAAAATCGTATTGCGGTAGCCGATCCAGATTTTATCGTTCTGCATGATGTTCGCGTAAGCTTCGACGGTAACTCCCTTCGGCAGCAGCCATACTTCCCCGCCCAGCACCTTCGTCGGATCGCTGAGAGAGGCGCTTACGATAAAGATCAGCGGATACAGCACGATGACGATGATTAACGCGGCGATCGCGTACAAGACCGCGTCGAATACTTTGTCTTCCGACGAACGGCTCAGGGTCGCTTGCTTGGCCATAGCGGCATCTCCTCCTTTACCATAAGCTCGTCTCCGACGTTTTGCGCGCAAACCGGTTCACCAGCAGCAGCAGCGTCAAATTGATGAGCGAATTGAACAAGCCGATCGCGGACGTATAGCTGTATTCGCCCTTCAAAATGCCCGTGGTATACACAAACGTCGAGATGACGTCGCTGGACTCCAGATTCAGGTTGTTCTGCATGAGCAATATTTTCTCGAACCCGATGTTCATGAAATGGCCGACGTCCAGAATGAGCAAAATGACGATGACGGGAACGATGCCCGGCAGGGAGACGTGCCAGATGCGCCTCAGCCGCGAGGCCCCGTCCATTTTCGCCGCCTCGTACAGGTCCGGGTTGACCCCGCTCAGCGCGGCAATGTAGATGATCGATTGCCACCCCATGCTCTGCCAGATGTTCGAGCCGATATAGATCGACTTGAACCAGCCCGCCGACTCCATGAAGCGGACCGGAGAGCCTCCGAACGCCTCGATCAGCTTATTGACCGGACCGGTCGAAGGAGAGAGAAACACCGTCAAAATCCCGACGATAACGACCACCGAAATAAAGTGAGGCACGTACGTAATGTTTTGCAGCCATTTGCTGAACGTTTTGCCGCGGATTTCCGTGACGATAAGCGCCAGGAAGATCGGAATCGGAAAGGCGATCAGCAGGGAGAAAAGGTTGATCGTCAGCGTGTTCCACAGCAGCCTTCCGAAATAATAAGAGTCGAAAAACCGCTCGAAATGATCGAATCCGATCCAAGGGCTGCCCAGGATGCCTTTGCCGGGATTGAAATTTTTGAAGGCGATCTGCAACCCGTACAGAGGACCGTAATGAAAGATCAAATACCAGGCCATCGGCAACAACAGCATGAGGTACAGGTCGTACCGCTTGGCCATCTGTCTAAGCAGGCGGCCGCCTCGTCCGCTCCGGCGCCGAAGCGGCGCAACCGCAGCGTCGACTTGCGCGCTCTCCATGAAAATCTGCTCCTTATTCAAGCTTAGGACTTCGTCTTGTCGTACGCCTCCTGGTAAATCCGCTGCAGCTCCTCGATCCCCATCTTGTTCAGGGTGCTGCGGAATTCGTCCCATTTGTCGAAGCTGAGCGCTCCGGCAATGAACTTCGTGCTCTGCTCCTCGTAATACTTGTCGATGTCGTTGCGCAGGACGTTGACCCGCTGCGCGGTCTCCTCGTCGAACATTGGCGCCCCGTATTTCACCTTCGGCATGTACGGATCCAGCTGCTTCTGCGCTTCCTGCACTTGCGGCGGATTAATGTAAGAGGCAACCCGATCGCTGATGATGTGAGGCGCTCCCCCTCCCGCATACGGCGTAATCTTAGGCTGGTTTTCCGCCGTCGAATATTCCTCCGTGTAGTAAGGAATTCCGTCCTTCAGCACGTAATGCTCGCCTTCCCTGCCGAACCTCAGCAGCGTGGAGCCTTCGTCGCTGTAGAAATAATCGATCCAGCGCATCGTCGCTTCCGGATGCTTGTTGACGTCGGTAATCGCGAAGGCCCCGAAATCTCTGGCAATCGGCGAGGTCTGAGCTTGCAAGCGGTCGCCGTTCGGGCCGGTCGGCGGCGCAATCCCGACATACTGATCTTGAATCGGCAAAAAGTTGTTGTTCGTCTGGTCGAAGAAAAATCCGGTTTTGCCCGAGCCTTGCTTGGCCAGATATTCCGCTTCTTTCTGCGAGAACAGTTCGGGGTCGAGCAGCTTTTCTTTATAAAGCTTGTTAAGATACATCAGCATTTCCTTGTTCCGATCGTTACCCATCCAGATTTGCACTTGGTCATTGTCGATGTTGATGTTATAGCCGAGCTGCTGATCCAGGCCGAACGAGCCGCTCATCATGTTGACCACCGGCAACCCTTGGCCAGGTTGGCCTGCCCGGGCAGTCATCGGGATTTCGTCCTTCTGGTTGTTGCCGTTCGGATCCTGATCCCGGAAGGCGATCAGCGTCTCGTACAGCTCATCGGTCGTCTCGGGCACTTTCAGATTCAGCTTATCCAGCCAAGCCTTGTTGATCCACTTCTTGTCCGTGCGCGCCGCCGCCAGCGTGACGATGCCCGGAATGGCGTAGATATGGCCTTCCGGCGTCGTAATGCCCGCCCTAATTTCCGGATACTGCTCCATTAACGCCTTCAGATTGGGCGCATATTGATCTATCAAATCCTCCAGTGGAATCAGCTGGCCGGCAGCTCCGTAACGGGTCGCTTCAAGCGGCGTCAAGCCGGAGCGATAGATGGCGTCGGGAAGCTCGTTGGAAGCGAACAGCAGGTTTTTCTTCTCCACGAAGCCGTCCGTCGGCGCTTCGATGAATTCCACTTGAATGTTGCTCAGCTTCTCGTAGTCCTGGAAGACGGGCATGTCCTTGAACGGTCCGTTGACGGGGGCGATACGGGTGAACATCTTGAGCTTGATCGTCTCCGGGACGATCGGAAATCCGCTGGCGCTGACGCCCGAGGGCGAAGCCGAAGGGGTGCTGGAGGCATCGTTTCCTTTGTTCTTCGAATCGGAGCCGGAGCCGGAACTGCATCCGGCCAAAACCAGACTCGTCGCGATCGCGATGCTGACCGCAGAGCTCTTCCAAGGTTTGCGCATAAAGCAGTGACCTCCACTTATCGTAGATTTCACCGACGGCTCGTGTAAGCGTTTCCGTCAATGTGCGTTCATTATAAGTCACCGGAGAAAGAGCAAAATTATAATAATATGACTATTTACTCCACATATTTTACGGTTTTACTGGCGTCCCAAACTGTTGATATACGCTTGAGGCGTCATTCCGGTCGTTTCCTTGAACACCTTGAAGAAGTAGTTGTACGTCCCGAATCCGACTTGATCGCTGATCTGCTTGATCGAATACTGCCCGCTTTCCAGCAGCTTGCGGCCGGCGTCGATGCGCACCCGGTTCAAATATTCGGAAAAGGTCGAATGCGTCTCTTCCTTGAAAATCCGGCTTAAATACGAAGGGTTCAAGCCGATATGCTTGGCCGCCATCTCCAGTGTGACGCTCTCCCGGTACCGCTCGCGAACGAAACGGATCGCTTGGGAGACGTGGCGGGAATACGAGCCGCCCGCGCGCTGCCGCTTGAGCAGATTCAGCAGCGCGGAGTAGTAATCCTGCATCCACCTCTCCAGTTGGCCGATCTCGGCGATCCGGCCGAGATCGGTGCGCGAAGGCAGCTCCCCTTGCCCGATTCGGGCCGACGCCAGCCCTTCTTTGAACGCTTTATCGCTCACCTTGAGCAGCTCGCCGACGATGGTCTGCACGGCATGGGAATGATACGGATAGCTGCGCAGCGACGAGAAAATGGCGGCGAGCAGCCGCCCAATCGCTTCATGATCCTGCCTTTCGACAGCCAGCAGCAGCAGCTTCTGCTCCTCGATCGATAACGAAGCGCGCTCTTCGGGCAAACCTTGGCTCGTTCGATCCAGCTTCCGTTCGGCGGAAGCGTAGCTCGCGCCGAGCTGCGACAAGCTGCCGCAGGCATGCCCGATCGCGCAGATGCATTTCAAATTCAGGAACAGCTCCAGAGAATGCCGAAGCTTGCTCATCTGTCTGTCCGCCTCGCTCGCTACCGCATGCTCGCTGCGTTCCTTGAAGGCGAATACGACGATAAATCGTCCGTCTTCGACGTAAGCGACCGTGCGATCGCGTATGTCGCCCAAGCTCTGTTGAAGAATATCGACGGCCTGTTGAACCATCCGGTTCGTCTGAACGTCGCTGTACGATTCCGTCAGCAGCAGGAACGGAATCATCTGCACGACCGCGGCCACGTAGCTTATCGCTCCGGGATACAGACCCTGCCTATCCGCCAAAGCCTCCAGCTCCTTGGCGGACTCCGGCGTGCCTCTCGCCAGATCGGCCGCGAGATCGCGAAGAACGGCCGAATCGAGACTCCGGCGCGCGGAAGGAAGCTCGGCGGCGCCGCTCTCTTGCCGCAATTCCTTCGCTGCCTTATTCAGCAAGGAGATCAGAGCGGCATCGTCCAGCCGATGCTTCAGAAGGTAATCGGCGGCGCCGCTGTTCAGACATTCGCGCACATAGTCGTAATCGTCGTAGCTGCTGAGCATGAGCGTCCTAACGGACGGATAGCGGTCGCGGATCGTCCGGTTCAGCTCGACGCCGTTCATTTCCGGCATGTCCACGTCGATGACGGCGATGTGAGGCGGAGAGCGCTCGATCATCTCCAACGCCATGCCGGCCGTATAAGCTTCGCCGCACAGCTTAAAGCCGTGCTTCTCCCAATCGAGCAGATTTCGCAGATGATGGTGCGCCAACGGTTCGTCGTCTACCAGCAGTACTTGCAGCATCGTCTACATCGCCTCTTTTCCGATCGTTTCGACTTCTTCCGAGTACAGCTTGGGGAAGCGGATTCGCGCTTTCGTATGCTTGCCCGGTTCGCTGAACAAGCGGATTCCGTACGGCTCCCCGTACATGCGGAAGATTCGTTCATGCACGTTGCGAACGCCCATTCCGCTGAACCGCGACGAAGCTTCGCCGTCCCCCGGCTTCAGCATGCCGTCCATCTGCTCCCGCGTCATCCCCCCGCCGTTATCCTCGACTTCGATGACGAGGTCGTTATGCTCCCCGTACACGCGAATGATCACGTTCCCCTCTCGATCCGTCCGCCCTATGCCGTGAAGGATCGCATTCTCCACCAGCGGCTGCAGCATCAGCTTCGGCACCTGGCATTCCAGCAAAGCCCGATCCTCGATCTGCGTCGACATCCGAACCGGCTCCATATACTTGTACTTCACGACCGAAACGTAGCTGGAGACGTACTCCAATTCCTCGCGTACCGTCAGAAACTCGTTCGAATTGCCGAGCACGGCCCGCATCAGCTCGATCAGCGAACCGGACACCTCCTCGATGTTGGGCACTCCGTTCAGCTTGGCCAAATATTTGATCGTGTTCAGCGAATTGTACAGGAAATGCGGCCGAATCTGCGCCTGAAGCGCCGTCAGCTCCGCCTCCCGCTTCTTCTTCTCGCTGACCCGTATCCCTTCCATCAAACGCTTCAGCTCCTCCACCATGCTGACGAATACGCGGTATAATTCGCCGATTTCATCCCTTGATCGGATCTCCGTCCGCGGAAAGGATAAATTCCCTTCCTTCACCTGCATCATCATCGACTTCAAGCGTCTGATATTCACGGTCGTCCGGAACGACATCTGCAGAGCCCCCAACAGGACGACAAGAAAGACGACGACCGATACCTCGATCATCAAATTGCGGACTCGGGTCGATTCGCTCAGCAGCGAGTCCATCGGAACGAGAGCCAGCGTCGTCCATCCCGTATAGTCGGATTGATGGCGGACGACGATGTAGGATTTGCCGTCCAGCTCATGCTCTGCCGAACGGGTGAGGCCGGCATACTGCCGATTCATGGCGTTAATCGTGTCTATGGAAGGGGTGGAGGCGGAAGGGGCGGATTCCGTCTGGTAGACGAACTCGTTCTGGGCATCCAGCACGTAGAGCAGACTGTCTTTCGTCGGTCTTACGCCGAACGTTTTCTTGATGAAATCGTAGTTCAGATCGACCATGACGACCCCGATCGTCTCGCGATTGTAACGAATCTCCCGCCCTACGGTAATGGCATCCGTATCGCCCGGAGGCTTGAAGTAAGCATGGCGAGATCCGTTGCTGAGGATGTAGGCCATCATCTCGGTGTCCAGAAATCTGCGGTCCAGCCAAGGCGCGCCGGAGAAGATCACCTTCCCGTTCAAGCCGACGATCGCCATCCGCGTAATGTACGGTTTGTAGGCCATGAGCCCCGACAGGAATTCTTCGGTCCGCTTCTGCTCCTGAAACCCTTCGTAGCTGACTTGGTCATGCGGACTCAGCAGCGTATCGAGCACGCTCGTCTTGCTGGTCACCGCTACGGTATTCAGCCGGTCGATCTCCTGGAGCATCATGTTCAAGGATTCGTCCGCCTGACGGATGCTGTCCGACACCGAGGTCACCGCGTTTTTCTTGATCGTCTCGCGCATGTTGACATAGATAATGGAAGTGACGGAGACGATCGACAGCAAGGTGACGAGTCCGAATGCGATAAACATTTTACCCTGAATATTCAGTCGGGGAGAAAACCATCTTCGAAGCCGGGATAGAATCATGTCCATGCCCCCTTGTTCGTGTATGCGCTTGCAGCAGTGCAGAGACGCTCAGCCTTCCGTCGCGCGAACGGCTTGAGGCGACATTCGGTAGTACATTTTGAACGCTCTGGTGAAGGTATACAGGCTGGGATACCCCAGAGTAAGAGCGATTTCCGTAATCGTCGCGCTCGTCTCCCGCAGCAGCCGTTTCGCCTTCTCCATACGGATTCTCTGAAGATACTTTATGGGGGACAAGCCGGTCTGGCCGGTGAACACCTGGGTGAAATAAGAGCGGTGGACGCCCGCGAAGGCGGCGACCTGCTGCACGGAGATTCCTTCCGTGGCGTGCAGTTCCATGTATTCCAGACATTCGCCGATCCAACCGCTGGATTCCGCAGAAGAAACGGATGCCGTAGCCGGAATCAGGTCCGCCAGCAGTCCGCAGACGAGACTCTGCAGCTTCAACGCCGCGGACGGACTCCACCGCTCCACCTCCGCCAACGTCCGAATCGTTTGTTCGGCCGCATCCTTGACGCGAGGGGTCGCCAGCTTCCGGCCATACGGCTTCTCCGGGCTCAGTCCGGCGAGCTCCAGCAGCGGCTTCGCCCTGTCCCCGTCCAGCGCGAGCCAGCTCATGCGAAGCGGCGTGTCCGACGGGAGCATGCGGTAATGATACGTACGGTCAGGAAAAAGACAGAACAGATCGTCCTTCCGCAAGTCGGTCTGTTTGCCGTCGTGCTCAAGCCGCAGCATCCCGTCGTGTATGAAATGAAGACTATAGCATTCGATCCGTTTCGGCCCGACTTTGTAATTCGGCTTGGCACGGCTGCGTCCCGCCCGTACCGGCCATAATCGCCCCTCCCGGTCCAAGTCCGCGGGCGTATAGTAAAAAAATTCCGCGTACTCGTAATCGTATTCCTGCATCATCCCGGCTCCCTCCGCTTAATCATTTTCCGCACAAAAGCGACAAAATGATAAACCAAATCTAACATCATGCCATTTACGAAATGTCGTTTACCCCATAATATCATAGTTGGAGGCGATTTCAATTGTCTAGCGCACCTAACATTTTGTTAATTACAAGCGACCAACAGCATTGGAACACCCTCGGCACTTCCAATCCGGAGATCTCTACGCCGAACCTGGACCGCCTTGCCCGCGAAGGCACCGTTTTCTCTCGGGCTTATTGCCCGAATCCGACCTGCACGCCCAGCAGATCCTCCATCATTACGGGGATGTATCCGAGCCAGCACGGAGCCTGGACGCTCGGCACGAAGCTGCTGGAGGATCGCCATACGGTAGGCGAAGATTTCAAGCAGGCCGGATACCGGACGGCGCTCGTGGGCAAAGCCCATTTTCAACCGCTGAAATCGACGGAGCAATATCCTTCTCTCGAAGCTTACCCGGTGTTGCAGGATCTGGACTACTGGAGGCGCTTCAACGGACCGTTCTACGGCTTCGATCATGTCGAGCTGGCCCGCAACCATACGAACGAAGCGCATGTCGGGCAGCATTACGCGCTATGGATGGAAGAGCAGGGATGCGCCAACTGGCGCGATTATTTTCTCCCTCCGACCGGAACGATGGACTCGGCGGTGACGTACAAGTGGCCCATTCCGGAAAAATACCACTACAACGCCTGGATTGCGGATCGAACGAATGCCCTGCTGGAAAACTATAAGAAGGACGATTCTCCTTTCTTTCTGTGGTCGAGCTTTTTCGATCCGCATCCGGAGTATTTGGTGCCCGAGCCTTGGGACACGATGTACGATCCGGACAAGCTGACGATTCCGTCCGCCGCGCCGGGAGAGCATGAACGGAATCCGCCGCATTTCGGCCTGACCCAGGAAGACAATCCCGACTTCTCCCACTTGGGGGAGACCGGGTTCGGCATCCACGGCTACCGCTCGCACCATTACTATGAATACGGCACGAAGTTCCGGCTGACCGATGCCGACAGGAAGAAGCTGGTCGCCGTGTATTACGGGATGATCAGCTTGATGGACAAATATATCGGGCGTATTCTCGATAAGCTGGACGAACTGGGATTGGCGGACGATACCCTTGTCGTGTTCACGACGGACCACGGGCACTTCTTCGGCCAGCACGGCCTTCAAGCCAAGGGAGGTTTCCATTACGAGGATCTGATCAAGCTGCCGTTCATCGTCCGATATCCGGGACATGTGCCGGCCGGGGCGACCTCGAACGCGATTCAATCGCTCGTCGACTTGGCGCCTACGTTCCTCTCCTTCAGCGGCCTGCCGATTCCGCCTGCCATGACGGGCGTCGACCAGAAGGAAGTGTGGCTCGGAACCGAGGAGAGGGCGAGGCAGCACGCCATCTGCGAATTCCGTCATGAGCCTACGACGATCCACCAGAAAACCTATGTGGATCAACGGTACAAAATCACGGTATATTACAATCAAACCTACGGCGAATTGTTCGATCTGGACGAAGACCCCGGGGAGCTCCGCAACCTGTGGGACGATCCGGAGCACGCGGTATTAAAGGGAGAGCTTCTGCTGAAATATATCTGGGCCGAGCTTGGCAAAGAACCGATGCCGATGCCGCGCATCCATCATGCGTAACAGAGCCTGACCATTTGTAATCGAACCGTAATATAGCTTTCATCTGATCTTCATGTTGAGGGGTTACAATACAAACATGACCCCCCTTTTCAATCATATATACCTTGAGGCTAGCGGCCCGTTGCCGCTAGCCTACTTTTTTTATGCTCGGGTTTCCTGCCTGGAATTGACTTTCTTCCATGACATGTTTAAACTTTGTATAAACAATCATTTCGCGAGGTGATTCGATTGCTGGTTCAGAAATGGGGCAACAGTCTGGGGATACGCATTCCAAAAGCATTGGCCACCAAAGTCGGACTGGAAGAAGGCAGCGAAGTTGATCTCGACATCGAAGACGGCCATCTCGTTATCGTTCCGAAGACCAAAGCTTTGGACGAACTGCTGGACAAAATAACGCCCGACAATCTCCATGCCGAGATTCAAACGGGAGAGCGGCAAGGACGGGAAACATGGTAGAAGTGAGATACGTTCCGGATCGCGGCGACTTGGTTTGGCTTCAATTCGATCCTCAAGCGGGGCATGAACAATCGGGAAAACGCCCCGCCCTCACGATTTCCCCGGCCGCCTACAATGGGAAGACCGGATTGTCCTTATTTTGCCCGGTAACCTCCCGAGTCAAAGGGTATCCGTTCGAAGTTAATCTCCCCGAGGATCTCCCGATCGAAGGGGTCGTTCTATCCGATCAGTTAAAAAATCTCGATTGGCAGTCCCGTCAAGCCAAATTCATCTGTAAAGTGTCCGAGGAGACGTTAAACGAAGTTTTGTCCAAAATCGATTTGTTGATCCGGTGAGCTCCATCATCCTGGAGCGGTGGGAATCCAAACAACTGCTGCAGCCCGACCCGGTCGGGCTGCAGCGCGAGAATCGGTACTCGCGCAGGATTAGGGTGCGAACTGGTCGAGCAATTTTTGCCCTTCCGACTGCAGCGTCTCAAGCGCTTGCTCCGTCGTAATTTCGTTTGCAATCGTGGCGTCCATCTGCTCGACGACCAGCTTGTTAAACGGCGCGTAAAACTCCGTCGGAATGACGCTCGTAACGTAGTTCGGCGGACTCGGCCAGCCTTTTTGCTGGTAAAAAGGCTCGTAATCGGGATCGTTTTTCCACTTCGGATAATCCTTGAAGGAAGACAGCTCTGTGCCTGCCGAAGCGTAAACTTTGCCGACCGGCTCGGAGTGGAGCTCGCGGATCGCATTCCAGGCCGACTCCGGTCGGCTTGCGACGGTCGGAATAACAAATATGTAGTCGGCGGTGAACCACCAGGTGCGTTCAGGGTCTCTTTCGCTGACCGGCCCCGGAAGCACGCCCCATTCGAAGGACGGCGGATTCGCCTTCAGCTTCTGCATCAGATCGACTTGCCCGTAGGTCATGGCGACCTTGCCTTTGTAGAACAAGTCGGAGGCTTCCTGTTCTTCCTGACTCACATACGTCACGCCGTCGACAACTTTCTGCTGCCGGCCGTTCAACCCGAGCGAGCCGCGGCGGTAGGAATCGGCGACCATGCGCCACATCCGCTTCCATTCCTCGCTCTGCATGGTCATTTTACCGTTGCGGGTATCGACAAAATTCAGCCCCTCCGTCTGCGCTGCGACTTGAACCAAATCGAAAGGAGATCTGACGTAAGGCTCGTAGAAGCCATAGCTTCCTTTCTCCAGCGACGCATCCTGCGTAAAACGATCGGACAGGCTCAGCACCTCGCTCCAAGTCATCCGCTGCTGGGGTTTCTCGATGCCGTAGGTGTTAAACATCGTTTTATTGTAGTACAGGATGGAGGTTCGGATGCTTGGCGACAGCCCGAACAGCTTGCCCTCTTCATTGTCCTTCATCCGTTCGATCATGCCGGGAGAAAATACGTTCAGGTCCATCTTGTCCCGCGACACCCATTCGCCCAAATCCCGCAAAGCCCCCATGTCGGCCATAGGCGAGTACATCAAGCTGTTCATAATGACCAGATCGGGTTTAGTTCGCTCCAAGTAATCATTAAACGCTCGTAGTGCCTCTTCCCCCTTTAATTCATACAGCTTGACGTCGCTCATCGGCGCAAGTGTAATTTTCCAGCCGGGAAAACGTCCTTCGAATATCGCCCGAAACTGATAATCGTAAGTTCCTTCATCGATCACGCCCAGCACGAGCTCTTTCGGCGCTTCCGGTTTGGCCTCGGGCTGGCAGCCGGACAGCAAGGCTGCCGGTACGGCGGCCGCAACCGCCCATAGCAGCGTTTGCCGCATTCGTTTTCGTATTTTAGTCACGTTAGTTCTCCTTTCGCGCTGCCATCTCCGCCCGCGCCGCAATGGCAAGCTCTTCCGTACGCTGCTGCAATTGGCTCACCGCCTGCTCCGACGAATAGTTCCCTTTGATCGCCCCGCGCGCCGCTTCGTCGCCCGCAGCTCTCACCGATTGGATGAAAGACGGGTTGGGCGGCCTGTAAATCGACTCCTCGTACCGCAGCACGGAGGCGCTGTCGACATTCAGCTTATAGAAGACGCCCTCTCCGGTTGCCGAATCCTCTTGCGAAGCGGGGAGCCTCGAAGACAATGAACTCCCTTTGCGACTCCGCTCGCTCTGCGCGTGCTCCGGCCCGTTCATAAATCGGAGCATCGACCAAGCGGCGTCCTTGTTCGGAGACTTTGCGTTGATCGCGTACACCGTCGCAATCGACAACTCCGAGGCAATGTCGGAACGATCCGACGAGACCGGCTGAGTGACGATTCCCCACTCGTCCTGGAATCCGATCTGATCGGCGGCAGAGAAGACATCCTGCCTGTAGTAGCTCGACCTGAACGTCATCGCCGCATACCCGGTCAGGAACGGGTCTGCTTTATACAGATCGGTCGTCGAGATGTGGCCGTCAGGCTCGGAGGACGGCCATACTCCGTCGAATATCCATCCATCCCGATAACCGCGAGTTACCTTGTCCCAGACGTTTCGCCACGAAGCGGAGTCGATCGTCGGGTTCAGATCCGCGTCTGTCAGACGAAGTCCGTCCGCTTCCCCGACATTTTGGATCAGATCAAAGGGCGACATGCCCCAAGCGGTTGTCAGCCCGTAGATCGGCTGCCCGGACTGTCCCTGTCCGTTGAAACGGGCGGCCAGTTCCAGAATCTCGCTCCACGTCATCCGTTCTTCCGGAGGCGCAACGCCGAGGCGCTCGAACAGGCTTTTGTTATAGTACAAGGCATAGGTTTCAAAGTAGGGCGTCAAGCCGTACAGCTCGCCATTCCCGGCTTCCCGGATCGTACGGATAATCGGCGCGTGAAAATCGTCCAGTTCAAAGCTGTCTCTCTTTGCCCAGGCGTCCAGCGGCTGAATAAGACCTTCCTTCGAGAGAGCGTCGACGAGGAACAGCGGAATTTGCAGCAGATCGGGCTCGTACTGCAGCAGCCACTGTTTATATTCCTCCGGCTCGGTCGATTCCGGGTAGGGCGGAACTTCAATCTGCGCATTCGGGTGCCGCACGACGAACGGAAGACCGAATTCGTTCATGAAGCTCGCCCGATCGGAATATTGGATTTTGAGAACGACATCCTCCTGATCCCAAGCGTCGATTCGAGCCGTCTCCCCGCTCTCCTTGCCGGCAAACAAGCCCGACAACGAATCTCGCATCAACCATCCGGAGGCGAGCAGAAGAACGACCATGGCCCCGGCGAAGACCGGCTGAAATCTGGGTTTACGAGTGGCAGGCACAGCAACACGCTCCTTGATTTTTCGCATCGTGCGTTCGTTAAAGCTTCCGATTCCAAGGGGGGCTTCGGAGAGCTCTTTTTCCCAATCGCTCAGCTTCCGGCTCATAAGCGCTCGCTCCTCTCTTCGGCATTCTCCGACAAGCTCGAGCCGATCGACAACCTCGCCCGATGAAGCCGGGATTTGACCGTACCTTCGGAAATATTCAGCAACTCGGCAATTTCTTTCATAGACAAGCGGTAATGAGCGAACAGAATAAGCACTTCGCGCTGCTTGCGAGGCAGCTTCAGCACCAGGCTCCAGATGCGGTTTTTCTCCTCGCTGCCGAACCATTCGCTCTCAGCCGAACGCTGCGAGTCCTGCCGGAACCAGGAAGGGAAGAGCTGCACCCTGCGCATCCAGGCGGTCTTGAGATAGTCGAGCGCGGTATTGCGGGTAATGGATAAGAGCCAGGATTTCACGCTGGAGCGGCCGCGGAAAGAATCCAGATGCTCGTAAGCTTTCACGAATACGTCTTGACAGATATCTTCCGCCAAGTCTTTGCGCTTGGTGATGAAGTAGGCGTAGTTCGATACGTCTCTGCCGTAGGTCATCATTAACTCGTCGAACAGAGCGTGCTTGTCCACTCCGCCGGTCATATGCTTCAAGTAATCGAAAGCCACTTTCGATCCCTCCCGACAATAGGACGAGCCAATGCGGCGAAAGTTCCCTTTTCCGGAAAAATAAATCGCCAAGACGACAGATAGGGTACTGATTCTACAGTAAAAAACCTTGCCTTCATTTATCGGCAAGGTTTTTTACGTTGCGGTTATTTATAAATATTAACCGTTTTTTTCTTTGCATCCCAAACTACATTAGCGCCAAGATTTTCTGAAATATACCTAATTGGCACAAATGTGCGACCTGCAGGAGATAAAGTAGCTGAACCCATGCCATCAGGCAGTTGCTCGTCTATAACAAGTCTCAAGGTTACGCCGCCTTTGGTAATCACAACGGTTCTTGTATCGGCGATCCAGCTCACAGACGCATCTAACGCTTCAGCTACAGCGCGGAGCGACATCATTGTCCTGCCTCCAGCGATATAAGGCGCAACGTCATTATCCATTTGCTCTCCATTTTTCGAAAATTCTTGGTCGCCAATTTTGAAGTTAATCTTGTACAGATTGTCCGAAACAATCACTCCAAGCGTTCCTGTTTCATAGGTGTAAAATTCAAAGGTTTTGCCGTCTGGCGAGAACTCGCCGCCTAGCTGACGGTAGGTCTGCGTTTTTTCATCAAAAATGATACCGGTGAAGTTAGCTTTCTGCTCGTCGGTCAGATTTAAGTCGGAAACATGAATCGTAACCTTCGTCGGTGTCTTGGTTCTACCAACAGCCTGGCCGTCTGTCTTAATGTTGATCTCATAGACCTCTTTCAGAAGCGTCTCATTCACCTTATCCGTCTTTACCAGTTTATTAATGACATTATCCTTAATGACGACAGGGCTTGGCGCAAAAATGATGGTAACCTTGGAGTTCTCTTTAAGTCCCCATTCCTTCAGCTGCCCGGCGGCAAAGCTTGCTTGATAACGTCTGTTGGTAATCACAAGCTCACTTTTACTGCCGATCATTTTATTCAACTGATTCGCTTCAACAACTGCGCCG